>CAVGHS010000006.1:0-23759 GCA_963629085.1 bacterium | reverse complement strand
GTATGACGGTCATGTGCCGGATGATTTTGATGCCCTGCTTTCTTTGCCCGGCGTGGGAAGAAAGAGTGCCAACCTCATCATGGGGGATGTCTTTGGCAAACCTGCGATCGTGACGGATACCCACTGTATCCGCCTTTGCAATCGTATCGGGCTTGTGGATGGCATCAAGGATCCGAAAAAAGTGGAAATGGAACTCTGGAAGATCGTGCCACCCGAGGAGGGCAGTGAACTCTGCCATCGTCTGGTAGACCACGGACGTGCCGTATGTACCGCGCGGACAAGTCCTTACTGCGATAAATGTTGTCTGGCGGACATCTGTAAGAAGCGGATATAAGGTCTTTTATCGCATAGGTTCCAGTTCCAGCAGACGTACTTCCAACAACTCCAACTTGGTGTGAAGTGACATAGATCCGTCAGAAGAGGCGGATACGACCTGCTGCTTGTAGCCGGGATATGCCGCAAAACGCAAGTGCTCCAGATCCATGGGGGTCGTTGGCTCAATGCCACCGGCACCAGCCCAGGCATCAAAAACACTGCCCTGATCTCTATTGATATAGGTCTCGGTCATACGATAGGAACCGGGAAGCAATCCTTGCAGATCCAGATGGATGTGGAGCGGGGCGTGGTCGGCAAAGACGGTATAGCGGTCGGTGTCGGTCATGTCAAAACGCTCGCCATTGGCATAGAGATAGGAGAAATGCTTATAATTATATAGCAGGATCTGATAAGTATTTCCACTTCTGGTCACAAAGTAACCATCCCCTCTGCCAAGAAACTGATTCCCCAACTTACTTAGGAGTACAAAAGCATAGTAACTGGCTTTGGGGATCCCGCATGTGGTAAAAAGTCCAAGACCGCCGAAAAATAATTTATCCGGGAGCGGTCCGTCTGTCATAAGGTCTGTCAGGGACCAGTATGCAAAACTTTCTAAACGATCATAATTTTCCAAAATATTTTTTACAATATAACAGGATTTAAAACAGGTGTCATTTAAAAGATCCTGCTGACTGGGCGTGTTATTCCATTCAGTCAGATAGATCGGCATCTGCCCCAGACCGAGTTTTTTACGTTCCCTGGTGACCTGCATAACAAAGTCTTTGAGTCCGTCCGGATTTTCGGAAAGGCTCATGGTGTAGACAAAACCAAAAGATTTCTTGGAGTTGTTCTCATTGGCAGGCAACTTTGTCTCGTAATAAGTAAAATTCAGGCAATCCGGCAGGCACTGATGCTTGCGGCATTGTTCCAGAAAGGCAAGATACCAGTTGTCGTAATGGTCGTCAACGACATAAAAGGTGGGTGGCAGACAAAAGATCAGATCGGGAGAAAATTCTTTCACACATTCATAGGTCGCCTTATAAAAGAGGAAAAAGTCGCCGGGACGGTCGAAACCATATAAATTGGCATCGGTATCCGGCTGGTTCCAGACGCTGAAACGCCACTGCAAAATGCTTTCCATACCGTAGCGGTGGGCGATATGGGTAAGGAAAGCACTGACTAACTGACACCATGCCTCATTGGATCTGGGCTGGCTGACATTGGCGTTAAAGAGGCGGCGGGTCGGATGCTTTGCCAGTTTTTCCGGCATATAGGACAACTGGATCCAAGGCATCAGATGACAGGATGCCAGAAAGTCTAAGACTTTATCTATGTAGGCAAAGTTTAGGATCATATCACCGGACAGACTTTCATTATATACATGGAGGTCGTCTGAAAATATCCCATTGATCTTTATATAATGAAAGCCGATATCTGCCTGCAATTTCTTTAACATATTCTGAACATCGGATAGGAGCAGGTCACTGGCAGTGCCGACGGTCGTTACATTGCGCCAGGTATGGCGGAGAGGATAGGCACTGCCGGCATCCAGTGTCAAGGTCAGATTCCTTTCCTCCGGGGTCGGGAGTGCTTGTGTCCCCGAGGTATCTTGCAGATATTTCTTTAAACCGGCAATATAATCATGCTGTTCCATGATAAATTCCGGTGCTTCATTTCTTCTTTTTTGTTCCCTACGGTAAACATTTGGCAGCAGATGAAATTCTTTTTTGAAAGTAGTCACAAAGGCGTGGCTGCTGGAAAATCCGCTGTCTGCCGCAATCTCATCTATATTTTTATCCGTATTTAAAAGTTCATGTACCGCATGATTGAGCCGGTACTGGTTGAGACAGGACAGAAAGTTCATGCCATAATATTCCGTGAAAAATTTAGACAGATAAGGGACGGACAAATGTACTTCCTCCGCAACTTCATTTAAGGTCAGATTTTCCGTATAACGTTTTTGGATGATCTGTGAGATCTCAGAAATGCGCATGGCATATTTGTAATTCTTCTTTTCACTGGCATCGGAAGCCTGAATGCGAAAGTGGTTGTAGGTGATATCCATCAGGGCATAGATGTAGGACCAGTTGCGCAGTTCGTAACCGGAAAGTTTGTCTACATTGTTTTTTACAATGCGAGCAACATAGGACCGCAATTGATCCAAAGCAGCGGTCTGTGCCTCGTCACTCACACTGCTGACACAAAAGAACTGTGGATGTGCCGGGACAGGCAGGATCTGTTCAAAGACGGTCTGGTCAAAGAGGACGGTGACACTGACACAGTCGATCCCCTGTAATTCGTGCAGGGTATGTGGATTGACACAGAAAAGGTCACCGGAATGCAGGCGGTAGAGATGGTCGTCCATCTGCAAATTGCAGGAGCCGTCAACGATCAAAGTGATCTCAAAGTAATCATGCATCTGCTGACGCTCGTGTCCAAAGCGCTGCATGGAACACCGCATTGGCATATGCGTGGCAAAATCTGAAATGACATAATTGTTATCCATAAAAATCCTCCCTAAAATGTCAAAAATTATCCTATGAATAAATTAAAACATCAGATAAAACGAAAAGTCAACGAAAACATACAATTTTTAATCTATTTTGGCGATGCCAATAGAAAAAAGCGCAGAGATGGAAAGGCGGACAGACATTTCCATTAAAAAAGCAAGGTAAACACATGAAAAACGTCATTACGGGAGTGTGAGGTACAAAATATAATAATCTCATCAAAGGAGAGGTGAATGAGATGAGCGAACCAATACTTCGAGTAGATAATATGACGAAACGATTTGGCAGTACCGTGGCACTGGAGCAGGTATCCCTTACGGTGTATCCGGGGGAGATACGCGGACTGATCGGGGAAAACGGATCCGGTAAATCGACGGTAACTTCCATTGTTGCGGGCATGCAAAAATGTGATGAGGGAAGCATGATCTTCGAGGAAAAGGAGTGGCATCCTGCCAGCATGATCGATGCCCTGCATCATGGTATCGGCATGATCGTACAGGAGAGCGGAACCATCCCGGGAATCACAGTTGCCGAAAATATTTTCTTGGGAGAGACAGATCAGTTTAAAAACAAACTGGGCTTTGTAAATAAGAAGAAAATGAACCAGGCGGCAACTGAGGTCATGGAACAGATCGGTGTTACGCATGTTACCGGTGGCATGCCAATGTACCTTTTGGATTTTCAGGAAAGAAAACTGGTCGAGATCGCAAAAGTGGTCATGAAGCAGCCAAAGATCCTTGTAATCGATGAGACGAGTACAGCGCTTTCCCATGATGGCAGAGATATTTTATACCGCATCATGAAGCAGTTTAGAGAGGAAAAAAAGTCCGTCATCTTTATTTCACATGATCTGGACGAGATCATGGAAGTCTGTGATACACTTACGGTTTTGCGTGACGGAAAGATCATCCGCACATTTGATAAAACCGAGTTTGAAGCCTCGGCCATCCGTGCAAGTATGATCGGTAGAGAATTGAAGGGCGATTATTACCGCAGCGATTTCGTGGCAAGTAAAGAGGAGACGGTGGCACTGGATGTCAGTGATCTGGTCTTGGGGGACGAATTAAAACATGTCTCATTACAGTTACATAAAGGTGAGATCGTCGGAATTGGCGGTCTGTCCCACTGTGGTATGCATACACTTGGCAAGGTATGTTTCGGTGCAGATAAGCCGGAAGCAGGAACTGTCAGCGTGGCAGATGGCAGCATGATCACAAGTCCTGCCGTGGCAATGAAAAAGCAGATTGGTTATGTATCCAAGGATCGTGATACCGAATCACTCTGTCTGAATGCAAGTGTGGGAGATAATATCGCCATTGCCGGTATGAGCCGTTTTGCCATCTCCGATTTTCTGGTGACCGGAGGACGTGAGAAAAAATACATTGACCGACAGATCAAGGATCTTTCCATCAAGTGTGCAGGCAGTGAGCAGATGGTAAACCAGTTGTCGGGTGGTAATAAGCAAAAGGTTGTCTTTGGCAAGTGGATCGGTTGTGGCAGTGAGATCCTGATCCTGGATTGTCCGACCCGAGGTGTGGATATCGGTGTCAAACAGGCCATGTATCAGTTGATGGTCCGCCTGAAAAATGAGGGCAAGGCAATTTTGATGATCAGCGAGGAATTGCCGGAACTGATCGGCATGAGTGATCGCATCCTTATTATGAAAGATGGAGAGATCACAAAAGAGTTTGAACGAAGTGAGACCTTATCCGATGCGCAGATCATCGAATATATGATTTAGGAGGCAAAAGAAAATGACAGAGCAAAGAAAAAAGGAAAATAAATTGTTTCAAGTGAAACGAATACTTGTTGCATTGCTTCCACTGGCGGCTCTTGCCGTTCTATTACTTATCTTCTGTGGCATTGTATCATCAAAAGGATATCGTCTGGATATGTATTTGGAGATCATCTTTAATGAAGGCGTTGTGCTTTCGGTAGTAGCGACAGGTGCGATCTTTATCTATACCTTGGGATCCTTTGACATCAGTCTGGGCGCGGCAACCTTGTTTGCTGCAACGATGGGGGTGCTGGCTTACAACAAGACAGAGAGTCTGCCGGTCATGATCCTGGTCATTGTGGCAGCAGGTGTGGGATGTTCCCTTTTGAATTCGGTATTAGCGTCCGTATTCCATATTCCGGTATTTGTGACGACGGTTGCCATGATGTCGGTGCTTTCCGCTATCGCTGCGCAGATCATCACGACAAAGGGCGGAGCCCTTGGCGGTATCAGTATTCCGAGTGAGGTTGTCGGACACATGGACAATCCTCTGTTTAAGATCGTCGTGTTGGTGATCTGGATTGCTGTCTGCTACTTCATTTTTGATCTGACAAAGTTTGGACGCAGAGAAAAATTTATCGGAGGCAATCCACTGTGTGCAGAACTGACAGGCATTAAGTATAACAACTATGCCATCTTGGGATTTGTACTGGCAGGGCTTGGTGTTGGCATCGGTGCTTTCCTGACGCTTGTCTATACACCGTCGGTTACGACAACGACAGCGGGAGATATCGGAATGAATATCATGGTTGCCATTGTGTTTGGTGGTATGCCGATTTCCGGTGGTGCAAGATCAAAGATCTATGCGGCTCTGGTAGGTGGCTTTTCTTATATCACATTGAACAATATCTTGGAGTTGGTTATTGATTCAACATCAGGATATGGAATTATACAGATCGTCAGTGCGGTATTCTTTTTGGCAGTCGTGTATGTTGCCAGTGTCAATTACCGGTCACAGATCTTACCGCGATAATTTAGAATGCAACCGGATCTCCGGTTACAGATACATTTTTTCATGAATCAAAATAGGAGGAAGAAGGATATGAAAAAAGTAATGAAGAAACTTTTAAGCCTCGGTCTGGTCGCTGCAATGGCAGTCGGTACCATGGTAGGCTGTGGTTCCAAAGGGGGAAGTTCTGATGATACAAAGAGTGCATCAGACAATGTGAAAATTGGTGTTTTAGTTGCTGATGTCAGTGGTGAGGAGGCACTTGGTTTCCGCGATTATTATGAGTCTTATCTGGGAAGCAAGTACGATGTGACCTTTACATACACAGATGAACTTGCAGATGCAGCCAGCGAGAAGTCAGCAATCGAGAAGTTCGCATCACAGGGCTATCAGGCAGTTATTTCTTTATCAAGCAATGACAGAGCCTTACAGATCGAGACCTGTGAAAAGAATAAGATCTACTATGCAGTAGCATCCGGTATGTTGGATGATGACCAGTATGACAAGTACAAGACTAATGAATATTTCTTGGGACAGGTCGGACCAAACATGGATACCGAGTTTGAAGCAGGACAGGAAATGGGCAAGTATTTTGCAGATCAGGGCGTAAAGAGTGTGGCTATGTACGGCGCATTCATTCCAAACCCAATGCATGTTTATCGTATGGCAGGTGTCATTGCAGGTCTTGGTCTTACATACGGCGGTGCATCTGATGAAGAGGGTATTGTCGGACAGATTTTTGCAGACCAGGGTGTTACTTTATCAAAACTCTCCGGAGACATTGATGTAGTCGCTTATCTGCAAGGTTATGGCGATACGACAACAGATGAGATCAATGCTGCGATCCAGGCAAAGCCGGAAGCATTTATCTCTGTAGGTATGGCAACTACTTTCTTTACACAGCAGTTAAATGCTGCAGATATTCCATTCTCTGATATCGATTCTTTCACAAAGAGCAACGGAGAGGCTATGAAAGATGGCAAACTTACCTATCTTGCAGGTAAATATTCATCCAGCATCGGACCTGTATTTGCCCTTGTTATGAATGCAGTTAATGGCAATGTGATCCGCGACAAGGATGGAAATGCTGTATCTATCAGCCAGAAGTATCTGGTAGCAACCGATGGAGATACCTTTGATGAGTATTATGTCAAAGATAATGGAGATTCTCCTATCTTTGACAAGGATACATTGGATGGTGTGATCGGTGATGATGTGACATATGACGACTTTGTTTCCTTAGTAGAATCTAAATAATTAGGAAACGCTAGTACTTTCTTTTTCATAAGGAGCATGCCTTGGCTCGTAAAATGCGTAAGAGCCCGGGGCATGCTCACCCCTCAAAAATGGTGGATATTCCACCACTTTTGAGAGGTCTATAAAAGAAGAAAAGAGGGATTGATAAGATGAAGAACAAAAAGAAAAATCTGGGGAAAAATATCATAGGAGCCTTGGTCATACCATTGGTCTTTGCCGTGATCTTGCAGGGCATCTGTATGAGCCATGGAAGGACCATGATCACGAACGCAACGAGTTTTAACAATTTTGTGGTCTACACAGCCATTGTCATGATCACGACGATCGCCTTATCTATCAACTTAAATAGTGGAAGATTTGATTTTTCACTGGGTTCCATGGCGGCACTTTCTTCCGTGATCGGTGCAAAGATCACATATGCTGTCCTTGGCGGAGGCAGTGGAAGCGCACCTATGATGCTGCTTGTCACCGTGATCGTGGGAGCAGTTCTGGGGCTCATATCCGGGATTTTATATATCGCACTGCGTCTGCCACCGATCATCACATCGCTTGGTGTGACACTGATCTATGAAGGTATCCTGTTTACCATTACCGAAGGCAGATATGTCATGAAAGAAGTACAGAATAAGTCTATGACTGCCTTTACCGGGCATTGGCTTTATGCAGCACTTTTGATCGTGGTCATTCTCGTTTTGTGTATTATCCTTTTTGACTATACCAGGTTTGGCTATGAGTACAACGCATTAAAGAGAGGGCAGAAGGTTTCCGTAAACACCGGAATCCGCGAGATTCCGAATGCCATAGCCTGCTATGCTTTTTGCGGCGGATTGATGGGACTGGTAGGATTTTTGAATGCTGCAAGAAGTACAACAATCAATGGCGGTCAGTTAAACTTTGGATCCATCAGCATCATGTTTACCGCATTTTTACCGATGTTCATCGGTTCGTATATCGGAAGATTTGTCAATGAAAAGGTTGGATTTTTATTTGCGGCGCTTTGTATGTCCATGCTCAATTCTACCTTTGCCGTTTTCTCGAATGAGGTCAGTGCTTCCATGCAGGCGATCATCAATGCGGTACTTCTGGTGGTATTTTTGATCTATCTGAGCAATGAGCATTTACTGGTGGCTATCCTTAGAAAACCGGCAGTGACAACAAGCAAGAAAGCATAAGAGAGGAAGGCATATCGTATGATCCGTTTGAATGAAAAACCATTTTTCCTGTCTGACGAAGATATAGACTGGGTAGAGCAGACAAAGAAAGACATGACATTAGAAGAAAAAATAGGTCAGTTGTTTGTGCCGATCGGTTATGCAGGGGATCCGGGCTATTTAGAGGGTGTCATGTTATCCCATCACATTGGCGGTATCATGTACCGCTGTGGAGAGGCAAAGGAAATGCAAAAGACCCACCGCTATTTGCAGGAGCATAGTAAGATCCCGCTTTTGATCGGTGCTAATTTGGAAGATGGCGGATGTGGCATTGCTACCGACGGCACGGTCTATGGAAAACAGATGCAGGTGGCAGCGACCGGAGATGCACAGGATGCCTATCGTCTGGGAAAAGTTTCCTGTAGTGAAGGGGCTGCTGTTGGGTGTAATTGGGCGTTCGCTCCCGTGGTAGATATTGACAGGAACTGGCGCAATCCCATTACCAATGTAAGAACCTATGGGGATGATCCGGCGCGGGTCTTGGCTTTTGCCGGACAATACATGAAAGCCGCCCAAGAGGAAAATGTATTGGTAGCGATCAAGCATTTTCCGGGAGATGGCTGTGATGAAGTCGATCAGCATATCCTGACCAGTGTCAACGATCTTTCTACAGAGGAATGGGATGCTAGTTATGGCAGGATCTATCAGGGATTGATCGATGATGGGGCACAGACGGTCATGGTCGGTCATATCGCACAGCCGGCATACCAGAGATACTATAATGCGGATTTCCCGGATAAGTTAGTCCCGGCTACCTTGTCACCGGAACTTTTAAAAGGATTACTCCGTAAAAAATTAGGATTTAACGGTCTGATCGTGACAGATTCGACCTGTATGGTAGGCTTTTCCTGTGCCATGGAGCGGAGCAGAGCCGTGCCTTATGCCATTGAAGCAGGCTGTGACATGTTCCTTTTCAACAAAGATCTGGATGAAGATTATCACTACATGCTGGAGGGCTATCAGAATGGAATTTTGTCAGACCAGCGTCTGGATGAGGCGATCACAAGGATTCTGGCTACAAAAGCATCGCTGGGCTTGCATAAAAAGGCAAAGGAACAAATTGTACCAACAGAAGATGCCCTGCATATTTTGAGAAATGAAACACATGTGGACTGGGCGAGACAGAGTGCCGATCAGGCAGTCACGCTGGTGAAAGACAGAGATCATATTCTACCGATCAGTCCGAAGAAAACGAAAAAGGTCTTATTGGAAATCATGGGGGATTTCCCATCCAATGATCGGGTGATCGGACAGTTTGAAACACTCTTGTCACAGGAAGGATTTTCCGTAGAATGCTATGAGCACGAAGATTTTGCGACAGCAAAATTTGATGTGCATACTTTCCGGGAAAAATATGATCTTGTGATCTATATCGGCAATGTGGAGAATGCATCCAATAAGGTGACCAACCGCCTGTCCTGGTTTACTTTCTGGGGCAATGGCAATAATGTACCATGGTTTGCCTCCGAAAGACCGGTCATATTTGTGAGTCTGGCAAATCCCTACCATCTGATCGATGTGCCGATGGTGGGAACCTATATCAATGGTTATTCCAACAGTTCCTATGTGATCGAAAGTGTCGTAGAAAAATTGACGGGGAGAAGTGCGTTTACGGGCAAAAATCCGGTAGATCCCTTCTGCCATAAAGAATATTTGAAGTGGTAATAATATGGAAAAGAATGAAGAACTATTAAAAGAAGCACTTGCGCTTTTACCAAAAGTAAAAAGAAGCCGAGTGAATGTCTGTGAAAATGCAAATATGGGAAAAGCCATGGGTGAACATGGGAGTATTTTATTGGATTTTGGCAGACATCTGACCGGGCATTTGCATTTAAAACTGGGATATGTCGGGTCACACCCGGATGCACCGGTAAAGTTGAAGATCCATTTTGCGGAGAGATTACAGGAACTGGAAGAGGATGCAGAAGGCTATCATGGCTGGATCTGTTCTTCCTGGATTCAGCAGGAGCAGGTCTATGTGGATGTCATACCGGGCATGGTGCATTTGCCGAGAAGATATGCTTTTCGCTATGTCAGAATCGAAGTGCTGGCGATCAGCAGTAAGTTTCAACTGACAGTGGATGAGGCATATGCAACGGCATTGACGTCTGCAGATGAGACGGCTTTGCAGTCCTATGAAAGTGATGATTTTATGCAGGAAAAGATGGATCGGATCGCCTGCCATACCTTAAGAGATTGCATGCAGCAGGTCTTTGAGGATGGACCAAAGCGTGACAGACGGCTGTGGATGGGGGATCTGCGTTTGCAGGCATTGGCAAATTATGAGACCTATCATATGAACGATATGGTAAAAGGCTGCCTGTATCTTTTCGCGGCACTTCCTATGGAAAATGGTCAGATAGGAGCCTGCCTTTTCTTAGAACAGGAGCCGGAAGTAGATGATACGGTTATGTTTGATTATTCCCTGCTCTTTATCGCAACGGTGTGGGATTATTATCAAAATACGGGAGATAAGAAAGTTCTGGAAAGGTTATGGCAGACGGCGAGAAGACAGATCGACATAGCAGAAGAAAGAGTGGACGAAGATGGCATTGTAAAAGACAGTGATGTGCTGGGCTGGTGCTTTTTGGACTGGTCTTTAGACCTGAACAAGCAGGCGGGCGCACAGGGCGTTCTGCTCTATGCTTTGCAAAATGCTATTTATATCGCAGAGGTTTTAGGCTTAAAAGAGGAGCAGGAGACCTTGCAGGATAAGTATGACCGCTATCGCGCCAGTGCCAGAAAATATCTGTGGGATGCAAAGAGCGGCTTGTTTGTCAGTGGCAAAGAAAGACAGATATCCTTTGCATCACAGATCTGGATGATCTTAGGCGGAGCGGTGAGCGCAAGTGAGGGCAGAGAGATCCTGACCCGTCTGGAAAAGTCAGCCGGTGCTCTTGGGATGGTGACACCATATCTCTATCATCATTATATCCAGGCGAAACTTCTGGTAGGACAAAAGGAAGAAGCCTTGCAGGTCATGAAAGACTATTGGGGAGCCATGGTAGATCTGGGAGCAGATACCTTTTGGGAACTCTTTAACCCAAAGAACCCGGATGAGTCTCCTTATGGTGGAACGATCGTGAACAGTTATTGCCATGCGTGGAGTTGTGCTCCGGCATATTTTCTGCGGAAATATTTTTAATATTAGGAGGTGTTTCTATATGAAAAAGATTGGAACAAAGATCAATTTGATGCTGGTGCTTCTGGTCGTTGTCTTTGGACTGAATGGTTTGATTTCCTTATCCAGCCAGAATAAGGTCAGACAGGCAGGCGAGCAGATCACAGACTATTATATCCCAGTGCAGGATGAGATCTTTACCATTCAAAAGAGTGTTGAGAGGGGACAAAAGTATTTAAATATCATCAGTCTCTATGATAACGCAGAACTCAGGCAGGGGCTGGAGGCATCTTTACAGACAGAGAAGGAAACGATCAATGCCGAGGAGGAAAAGATAGAAACAATCTTAAAGGGCTTAGGAAATGAAAAATTGAGTGCGTCTTATGCGGCATATGAGGATTATCTCGGGCAAGTCCTAGCCCTGTTTGATGAAATCCAGGCAGATGTGGATGCCGGAGATTTTGCAAGTGCCAATATGAAACTTGCCAATGATTTTCAGACGCTGGTCACAACGACCGGACAGGATAGTGAGAATGCATTGACCAAACAGATGAGTGCAGCGCTGGAAAAGTCTACAAAAAATTATGAGAATGCCTTGGCGGTAAACCGGAGTACGACGGGAATCCTGCTTTTCGTATTCCTTATCATGATCTTTGGCATGATGTTGATACTTCGGAGAAGTATCAGCAATCCGGCGAAGAAAGCAAGCGGGCAGTTGGACAAGATCATATGCGAGATCCACGAGGGCAGAGGGGATCTGACCGAACGTATTGAGGTAAGATCGCAGGATGAGATCGGGCAGTTGTCCGCAGGAATCAATGGCTTTATCGAGAATCTGCAGAAGATCATGCAAAAGATCAAACAGATGGCAGAGAAGATGGATATATCGATCGGAACTATGAGTCAGGGGATTGACACATCCAACCAGAAGGTCAGCAACGTAGCGTCCGTCATGGAAGAATTGACAGCCAGTATGGAAGAGATTGCCGCTACGGTTGAGCATCTGAGTGGCAATGCGCAGGAAATCTTAAATGGGATCAACAATATGAAAGAGGAAACAACGCAGGGCGTGGCGCTGACCAACAATCTGAAAGATTTTTCGATCGGTGTGCGTGATGTGACGGAAGAAAAATTGGGAAATATCCGCACTATCATGGAAAAGAAACAGGAGGCATTGGAGGCTTCCATTGAGGATAGCAGACAGATCGAGCAGATCAACCATCTGACAGAAGATATCTTGGAGATCGCCAGTCAGACCAATCTGCTGGCGCTGAACGCATCGATCGAGGCAGCCAGAGCAGGAGAAGCAGGCAAGGGCTTTGCGGTCGTGGCAGAGGAGATCCGTCAACTGGCAGAGAGCAGCAAAAATACGGCAAATGATATCCAGAAGATCAGTGAAAATGTCGTACAGTCAGTCAATGAACTGATGCAGGATGCGGGAGATCTCTTGCAATTCATGCAGAAAGACGTCATGGATGACTATGTCGGATTTGAAGGCGCGACCGATATGTATCTGGATAAGTCCAAGGAGATGGATCGCATCATGCAGTCCTTTGATACGCAAATGTATGGTCTGCGCAAAAATGTAGGAGAGATCACAGATGGAATTGGCAACATCAACAATGCCATGAACGAAAATGCCCTGGGTATCAGCATGGCGACAGAAAATATTGCCGGGCTTGTGGATGCTGTTGCACAGATCCGGGAACAGGCGAATGGCAATGTAGAGATCTCAAACGATCTGATGGGAGAGATCAAGCATTTTCAAAAGATGTAAAAGGAGCGGATATGGAAATAAAAGCATTGATATTTGATCTGGATGGGGTATTGGTCTTTACGGATCATTTGCATTATCTGGCGTGGAAAGAGATGGCAAATGATCTGGGGGTCTATTTTGATGAGAAAATAAATGAAAGGCTGCGTGGGGTCAGCCGGACGGCTTCTTTGGAGATCATTCTGGAGAACTATCATGGGAAACCTTTGGAGCAGAAAGAAAAAGAGGAACTGGCAGAAAAAAAGAATGCGATTTACAAGAAACTGCTGGAGACCATGCGACCGGAGGATGTGGCAAAAGAAGTCAGAGATACTTTGCTGACCCTAAGAGAAAAGGGGTATCTGCTCGCTATCGGATCTTCCAGCAAAAATGCAAAGTTCATCTTACAAAAGGTGGAACTTTTGGATGCCTTTGATGCTATATCGGATGGGACGAATATCACCAGATCCAAGCCGGATCCGGAGGTGTTTGTAAAGGCGGCAGAATTTTTAGGGGTGGATCCGAAAGACTGTCTGGTAGTAGAAGATGCTCATGCCGGGATCGATGCAGCAAAGAGTGGCGGCATGTATGCAGCGGGCATCGGTGGTGCGGCTACTTATGAAAAAACAGATATTTCATTGGAGACATTCGCGGATCTTTTGAAATATGTATAGGAAGACAGGCAGAAGCATGGTGGAGGCTTCTGTCTGTCTTCATTGGTAAATATATGGGAAAAGGAGGATCTTATGGGGCGAAAAAGGATTGCTGTGTTTGCCTGTGCTATCAGTTTTGACAATCAGAGCCGTATTGTGCAGGCGATCATACAAGAAGCAAATGCGCAGGATATGGATGTCTATATTTTTACCTGTCACGTCAATTTCCGGGAATCCGCAGAAAACAAGGCAGGAGCCTTTGAGATCATGCGTTTGCCGGATCTGACGACTTTTGATGGCGTGATCATCCTAAAAAATACCATACAGGAGGAACAGGTGGCAGAAGATCTGGTAGAGCGTATCCAGCAAAGCGGTATTCCGGCAGTCTGTGTAGATGCACACATAAAAGGCATGAAGTATGTGGGGATATCCAATTATGACGGACAAAAAGCAGTGGTAGATCATCTGATCCAAAAGCATAAGAAAAAGAGAATCTCTTATGTGACAGGAATCGCCGGTAATGCAGAGAGTGATGCACGCTTGCAGGCATACAAGGATGCCATGAAAGCACATGGGCTTATCTTTGATGATAAGTCTGTCTTTATGGGAAATTATGCCAGAGAGAGCGGACGTGAGGCGGTGCGGTTTTTTATGGAACAAAAAGACCGGCAGCCGGATGCCATCGTCTTTGCCAATGATGCCATGGCGATCGGTGGCATCGAGGAATTGCAGCAGATGGGCTATCATGTGCCGGAAGATATTGTAGTCAGCGGATTTGATGATGATAATATCGCACAATTTTACTTGCCGTCTTTAACGACCATCAGCCGCTCGCAGGATCAGGTGGGAAAACTTGCGGTGGATGCCTTGTTTTCAGAAAAGATGGATGATGTCCTGGTAAAGACGCGGGTGGTCACGCGGGAGAGTTGTGGCTGCGGGCAGGAGGAAGGACTTTCGGTAAAAGAACTGCGGCAGAATTTTGCGAAGGAAAATCTGATGATGCAGCAGGCGGTCGATGCGATCAAAAATATGGCGCTGGAATTATCGGGCTTGGAAAGTTTAGAGGATTTTTATGTAAAATTGCGTCCTTATGTCAGATGTTCGGATATGAAGCGGTTTTTCCTTTGCATGTGCAGTGAAGATAGGACTTTTGGACAAGAGGAAGAAGAGCGTGCGGACAGGATCAAGGAATATAAGCCCAGACGTTATGCCGAGATGTCCCGTATCCCGTTGGCATACATGGATGGGGGATTTACCGGCGGGCAGACATTTCGGACAGCGGAAGTTTTGCCTGAAGAATTTCGGACGCAGGAGAAGAGTACTTTTTATATTGTCTCTCCTGTCTATTATCAAGAGATCTGTTTTGGCTATACCGTATCAGAGGGAAGTATGTTTGCCCTGAATTCGGAATTGGCATATTCCTGGACGGTGAATCTTGGGACTGCATTGGAAAATATCCGCAAGTGGCTATTGATGCAGCGCCTGATGGAGCGGATGGGAAGTATGTGGAAATACGATATGCTGACCCGGGTCTATAACAGGAGCGGTTTCTATTACTACGCAAAAGATCTTCTGAAGAAAATGAAAGCCAGTGGCAGTCAGGGATTTCTCATGTTCTTTGATCTGGATGGCTTGAAGAAGATCAATGACATGCAAGGGCATGAACAGGGGGATCGCTGCATTCGGGAAATGGCGGATGTCCTGCGCAAGGTAATCAGGGAGAATGAACTTGTCATGCGCTATGGCGGTGATGAGTTTGTAGTCTTTGGTCTATGCCGGGAAGAAAAAGAGGTAGAAGTGTTGGCGAGGTGCGTGCAGGAGCAGGTGAAAAACCATAATGCGGAGCCTGACCGGTCTTATGTCCTGTCTGTAAGTCTTGGGTATTCGGTGCATGGATATCAGGAACTTGACAATATGGAGTATCTGATCGAACAGGCGGACAAGAAAATGTATGAGGAGAAGCGAAGGAAAAAGACGGGCAGAAATTAGTTTTGTGAAAACTGCACACAAGAATTGCGTATCCTAGCCGTTCGTTGTAGAATATACACATAAAATATGGAGAGTAGGAAAGGGGTATTTTTTATGGAGAATGAAGAAAAACTCAGAAAGCGGAATTTGATCACCTATCCGCTGGGAACGATGGGGCGTGATGCAGTTTACACCCTGATCAACAGTTATCTGTTGACCTTTGTACTTTTTACACATTCCCTGACGGCGGCACAACTGACCGCCATCACCGGTATTATGATCGGGGCGCGTGTCTTTGATGCCTTTAATGATCCGATCATGGGCAATATCATCGAGTGTACCAGATCCAAATACGGCAAGTTCAAGCCCTGGCTTTTGTCGGGCGTTCTGTCGACCTCGGTGGTCATTTATCTGATGTTTAATGTGCAGTTGCAGGGCTGGAAGTTTGTGGTGTTCTTTGGCATCATGTATTTTGCTTTCAGTATCACTTACACTATGAACGATATTTCATACTGGGGCATGGTTCCGGCACTTTCTTCCGATGCGGATGCGAGAAACCAGTTTACTTCAAGGGCGACGCTCTTTGCCGGAATCGGTGGTACGGCGGCAATGATCCTGATACCGCTGTTTACGACAGGCAAGAATGCCATCGGTGGCAATGCCGCTTATGCATATGGAAGGATCGCTCTCGTCATCGGTATCTTGGCACCGCTTTTCCTTTGCATTACCATCTTTGGAACAAAGGAACATCGTGATACGACGCAGGAGAGCAAGCCAAAAGAAAAATTCAGTTTCAAGAAATTGGTACATACCATTTTCCGAAACGATCAGTTGATCTGGGTGGCAGTGGTCTTTTTGATCCAGCAGATCGGCAATGGACTGATCGTGGGCGGACTTGGTTCGACTTATATTTATTCTGTTTATGGGTATGAAGGCGGTCTGTATTCTTTGTTTACGACGGTCGGTATGTCGGTAACGGCATTTTTGATGATCTTTTATCCGACCATTTCACGCCATATCCATCGCAAGAAACTCATGGGGCATATGGCTGTGATCGCTAGCGTTGGCTATGTCATGATCTTTGTCTCCGGGCTGATGCCGGGCAAGGGCATGGGCAAATTTGTCGTTCTGATGATCGGCTATATGCTCTGCAATTTCGGACAGTATTGCTATTATCTGATCATGATGATCTCTATCATGAATACGGTGGAATACAATGAACTAAAATTTGGTTCCCGCGATGAGGGCATCATCACGTCCCTGCGTCCGTTTATCACAAAGTTGGGTGGAGCCATTATCGTAGCCATCACATCGGCAGTGTATATTTTGCTGGGGGTTACGGATTATACCAACCAGATCTCCGAATTAGAGCAGCAGTGCAACCAGAATCTGATCACGGAGGCGAGCAAGTTGTCGCAGATCGATGCGGTGCTTTCTCATGTGACCAATCAGCAGGCTATGGGACTCTTGATCTTTATGTCTCTTGTGCCGGGCATTTTGATGCTGCTTTCTTACTTCTTATATAAGAAACATTATAAGTTGGATGAGGAAGAATATGATCGCATCTGTAAGGAACTGGGAAAGACGGAATAGGACTATAGATATAGAAAGATATAGAAAAGAAGTGCTGGAGACGGCACTTCTTTTCTTGCATTTTATGAGTTAGACATATATAATATATAAAAGCGATAAAATTGTGATAAGGAGATGATAAAATAATGGAAATAAGACCGGTATCTGATCTGAGAAACAAATTTACAGAGATTGAAAAGGTAGTAGAACAGGGAGATCCTGTATATTTGACAAAAAATGGTTATGGAACCATGGTTGTTCTTAGCATTGATGCATACACCAATTTGACGGGATCTGTAGAAAGAGCCTTGGAATATGCAGATCGTATGGCGGCATTGCAGGAGGAACGGCTGACACATGAGGAAATGTTTGCAAAATTGAGGGAGTCGAATGAAAAATGAATATAAGTTACGATATTTGCCATTATTCTATGATGATTTTTCGGATATTTTAAGATATATTCGAAAGGTCTTACAGAATGATAAAGCCGCTGAGGATCTAGTGCCTGAGGTGGAGGCTGCTATTCTAGAGCGCTTACAGTGTCCGGAAGCCTATGAACAATATCACGCAAAAAGGCAACATCCGTATCCTTATTATCGGATTTATGTAAAACATTATGTGATCTATTATGTTGTTATTGAGGAGACAGATGAGCAGAAGATCATGGAAGTGAGGCGTATGTTGCATGAGCGACAGGAATGGAAGAAATGGTTATAGGATTACCTCCGTATATCCCCCGGCAGCAAGCCGTAGCGTTCCTTGAACTTGCGATAGAAAAAGCCCTGATTGTGATAGCCTACGCATTCGGCGATCCGGGCGACAGACTGGTCTGTCGTGCGCAAAAGCTGCAGGGCTTTGGCAAGTCGGATTTCCTGTATGTAGGCAGATAGGGTGATATTTTCAGTCTTGCGAAAAAGACGGTTCAGATAGTCCGGGCTATAGTGGAAGGCAGAGGCAATGGCAGTTACCGATACGTCGGCAAGATGGCTGTCGATATATTGCTTGATGTCAGACAGGAGTGCGCCGTGTAGTGCCTTGGTATCCTCGGTCATGACCTGCATACGGAATTCCTGTGTCAAAAGGTCTATGATGCGTTCCACATAGCCGATGATGATATGTTTTTTGCCGGGACGACCGGCAATCAATTCTTCCAGGATCGTGTAAAAAGCATGATAGGTCAGAGGTGTCTGATCAAAAGGAGAGAAGCGGATATAGAGATATTCGCTTCTTTTTTGATTGAGGAGTTTTTTGAGAGACTGCATATAGTCGGTACGGCGGTCTGCTCCTATATACTGATCAAAAAAAGAGTCATCCACATCCAGACAAAGGATGGTGCAATCCTTGGCATAGAGGTATTCCCCATGCATGACATCCGCCGAGATCAGGAGCATTTCGCCCTGTGAAAGCATGACATCCTGCTTTTCAATATGGATGCGCAAAGATCCTTCTACAATATAGATGAGTTCGATATGGGAGTGGGCGTGGAGGGCACAGCGCATGCCATTTTCAAAAGGAATCAGGAAGGTGTAGGCATTCGGCGTTGAGATCGTGGAATAGAAAAACTCCTGTCTGGACATGGGACTGGTGTGCCAGGCGGTCAGCGTGACCAGGTCATAAGTCAGCCTGCGGGGTGAATTTTGGAAATGGTAAGTCGTATCCATAAAAGCCTGGTGCTCCGCATAAGAATGTACAACCGGTTGACCTATGGCGTTTTCTTCAATTATATTCGTCAATAATTCTGTGATATCCATGTAGGGAGTATAACATGGAAAAGTTCAAAAAGAAAGCCTATGTCGGATTTGGTAAGTGCAAAAGCCATGTGAGTACGGCATTGGAGATTTCCATCTGCTGCAAACAGAGTTAGGATATGGAGTATAAAATAAGACTCATAAGCAGAAAGGACAGAGAAGATATGACAAGTAAAAGAACCGTATTTACCGTAGATGGCAAACCTTTTATCGCAATCGCCGGAGAATCCCACAACTCCAGTTCGTCCGATCCAGACTATATGCAGGGTGTCTGGGATAAGGCAGAGGAGCAGGGTTTAAATACCTTATTGCTCCCAGTGACATGGGAACTGACAGAACCGGTGGAGGGACAATTTGATTTCACACTGGTTGATACACTCATCAACCAAGCCAGAGAAAGAAAAATGCATCTGATCTTCCTCTGGTTCGGCACATGGAAGAATGCCCAGTGTATGTATGCACCGGAATGGGTAAAAAAGGACATGGTACGTTTTCCGAGAGCACAGATGGAAAAGGGCAAGAATAAGACCAGACTCATGGCTTTTTATGGCATGGAATATACGACACTGTCCGCTTTTGGTGAGGAGACCGTCAAGGCAGATGCCAATGCTTTTGCCAGTCTCATGGCACATATCAAGGAAGTTGATGAAAAAGTGGGTACTGTGATCGGCGTGCAGGTAGAAAATGAGACCGGTATGCAGGGATCCGACCGGGAGCATTCGGATCTTGCAGATGCCAAGTTCGCAGAGGAAGTTCCGGCAGGATTTGTTTCTTATATGAAAGCGCATACGGATACTATGGAAGCCGACATCAAGGAAGCGGTGGAAAACGGCGCAGAAAAAGGTACTTGGGAGCAGGTCTTTGGCGACTATGCCGGAGAGATCTTTACCGCCTATTATGTGGCATCCTATGTGGAGAAGGTGGCAGCCGCAGGAAAGGCAGTCTATGATCTGCCATTTTCCGCAAACTGCTGGCTGGATAAGGGCGAAGAAGCCGGAAAATATCCGACGGGTGGACCGGTAGCCAAGGTTATGGAAGTATGGCGTTATGCGGCACCATCCATCGATGTCATTGCCCCGGATATCTATGTACCGAATTTTACCGAGATCTGTGATACCTATACCAAAATGGACAATCCGCTCTTTATCCCGGAGACGGCGACCCATTCCCACTGCGCGCCGCGTCTGGTCTACGCGCTCGGTCATTATCACGCGACTTGTTTTGCTCCGTTCGGATTTGAAGATATGGGACAGCCTTTCAATGATATTTCCGCCTATCTGTTTGGCGTGGATGTATCGGATCCTCTCTTGCAGACACCGCAGAATGTCGAGGAATACCGCTGGTGTGCATCGACCTTAAACAGCATGATGCCACTTTTGACCAAGGCTTATGGCACAAATGACTTGCAGGCAGTGATCTCTGAAAAGATGGATATGACACCGCCAGATCTGTCTGCTATGGATCCGTCTAAGGGAATCGGTGGTATGATGCCGCAGGGGGATCCACAAAATGACACGATGCTGTTTGGCAATTTTGGATTTAAAGTTATGATGAACATACCGCTCGTAACAAGAAAAGACGGTGTCTGTCTGATCTTAAAGGCAGAGGAAGATACCTATTATATGCTGGCAAATGGCTGTATGGTCACCGCGTTTTCTACGGATCCGCAAAAGCCAAACTATGACATTATTTCCTTGGAAGAAGGAAAATTCGTAGACGGACAGTGGAAAGCAGGACGCCGTCTGAATGGCGATGAGGCATCCCGCTTCTGCTACAATGATTATACATTGGTGAAGTTGAAGGTATTTACTTATAAGTAGGAAAAGTACATAGATGGTCAAAAGAAATCTCTGTAAATAGGCAGAGGTTTCTTTTGTTATAGGGAAATATATCTTTCTGTGGTATGATAGTAAAAAATATCATACGCAGGAGGACCTAGAATGCATCCAATATATTTTGTGAGACATGGAGAGAGTGAGTGGAATGTGGCAGACCGCATCTGCGGACAGACGGATGTACCGCTGACAGAGACGGGGCATGCGCAGGCGGTGGCGACCGGGCAAAAGATCGTCGAGGCAGGGATTGCCATAGATGAGATCCTGTATTCGCCCCTGCTCCGTGCGGCAGAGACAGCGCGGCATATTTCGGAGATGACGGGTGTGCCCATGCGTATGGAACCGCGGCTGGTGGAACAGAATTTTGGCAAATGGGAAGGCACTTCGCCGCGAAATGCCGCGGACTTCTTTGAGGCAAAAAAGCAATTTGTATGTCGACACGAGGGCGGAGAGTCTATGTTGCAGTTAGCCCAGCGCATTTACAATCTTTTGGATGAATTGGGCAAAGAAGCGGATAAGACTTATATGCTCGTTGCCCATAATGGCATTGCCCGTGTAGTCTG
The DNA here is from genome assembly GCA_963629085.1 of bacterium. Classification (GTDB taxonomy): domain Bacteria; phylum Bacillota; class Clostridia; order Lachnospirales; family Lachnospiraceae; genus Pararoseburia. Next base: position 2,527 of record CAVGHS010000006.1, on the reverse strand, counting down.
TTCTTATTTTTGCGATATGACAAATGAGGAGTATGCCGCATATGGTGTAAAAAATTGCAGCCTGACACGATTTGATTTTGACTAAGGATTTATTTTGGCGGCATCGAGGGCATCTTCGATCGCCATCATAAGTACCTCAGTCGTGTACTGGTTGTTGGCTTCGTATGTAATATTGTCCAGAGACTGCGATTCATAGATCTGCTGGCTGATGTTGTTTAGTGCCGGTTGCATGAGTGGATACATGGTGGCGACAGATTCTTCCAGATTGACAAAGGAAATGTCGTTGATGTGGTTGGCATCGACTACGACCTGGACTTCGATGGCACTGTCATTCATGGTGAAGCCGGCAGTATAGACGCCGGGCATGTAAATGGTTTCCTGCACGGGCTCCGGTTTTTCGTGGCTGGAAAACATCCAGCATAAGAGGATGACAAGCAGTACGCCAAGACCGGCAAACACTGCGGTATATATTAACTCTTTCAGATGAAATACGACGATTTTGGTTTTCTTGCTCACGATAATTCCCCCAGTTTTCGGTGTCTAGTAGAGTATATGAAAAAAAGTTAAAAAAATTCTTATTTTTTTGTTGACAAACTGTAGGGGGTTATATATAATAATTTTTGTCGTCACGGAGATGACATAATAAATGCGACAGTGGCTCAGTTGGTAGAGCACCTCCTTGCCAAGGAGGAAGTCGCGGGTTCGAGTCCCGTCTGTCGCTCTTGTATGAGGAACGAATTTGATTCGTTCCTTTTTTTGTACATCAGAAGAAAGGCAGATATTTTTGATCGGAAAGAGAGGCTGGAGATCATTATGATAAAAAAGATTGCCAGAGGACAGCATATTTTTAAAACGGCAGAGAAAGCATGCAAAGCGGACAGACAGGTCGTGACAGATCTGCTGGATACTTTAAGAGCAAATCTGGATCATTGCGTGGGCATGGCTGCCAATATGATCGGCTTTAATAAGTCCATTATCGTGGTGGCGGCAGGACCGTTTCAGTTTGCCATGGTAAATCCTGTCATTACGGCAAAATCGGGAGTATACAAGACCAAGGAGAGTTGTTTATCCTTGGATGGAGAAAGGGATTGTATCCGCTATCAGGAAATAGAAGTTGACTATCTGGATGCGGACTTTAAACCGCAGCATGGCAAGTACAGCGGATTTACCGCCCAGATCATCCAACATGAGATCGACCATTGTCAGGGGATTGTTATATAAAAGAAAATGTCGCATCCACTACTAAAAAATGTGCATATGCACAAAAAATGGTAATGAAAGATTATAAAAAAATCTTCTTGACACATGATTCAGAACCCCATATACTTACCATATCTTTTTTCGTTATTACATGTTCTAAAATATTAAATTCAATGAATCTATGATCGATTCACATTTCACAGAGAAAAATTACATTAGGAGTAGGTATATGGGAGAAAAGGATATTAAGGCAAAGAACTATTTGAATGATAATGAGCGATTTGCAGATCTATGTAATTACTATTTTTATCGGGGAATGCAGGTTTTAAAGCCAGAAGATCTGGAAGAACAAGATACGACAGAAGTGTTATCTGTGTTTGGGGTAAATAGCAAGGAAATACAGTTACAAAAATGGCGTGATCTGCTAAAGAAAGTTATCATAAAACGCACAAAATCATGCAATTATGTTATTATAGGGATAGAAAATCAATCAGATATACATTATGCGATGCCTGTCCGCAATATGATCTATGACGTGATCAATTATGGAAATCAGGTAAAAGAGGCGGCAAAGGGGCATAAGGCGGATAAAAGGTTGAAAATGAAAGGGGAGTTTCTATCCGGATTTTCCAGAGAAGACCGATTGACCCCGGTAGTTACACTTACGGTCTATTGGGGAACGGACCCGTGGGATGGACCTAGAAGTCTGCACGAAATGCTAATGCCGGATGCCCTCTCTTTAACAAACTATGTGGCAGATTATCATCTGAATCTGATCGAGCCATATGAGATGACGGATTTTGAAAAATTTCGCACATCACTTGGTGCTGTGTTGGAGATGATCAAGTATGCAGATGATGAAAAGAAGATGGAACATGCCATCATGACAAGAGCAATCTATCATGATCTGGAGCAGGAGACGGTTAAAACAATAGCGATGTTCACCGGAATGGAGATAGAAATCGAATCAGATAGGGAGGATGTAAAGATGGATATGTGTAAGGCGTGGGAAGACCATAAACAGGAAGGCGTACGCGAAGGAATATCGCAGGGAGAGGATGGAATGATCCGCAAGATGTATCAGAATGGTATGTCAATGCAGAATATTTCACTGATTACCGGTATGACAGAACAACGCATACGTGATGCTATAAAAGGTTGTTGAGATAAAGAAAAACCATCTCGCCACCGCCTATGCGGTCGCGCAGATGGTTTTCTTTTATAATGGTAACTTATATTTTACTCATCCGTAAACATATAGACTTCTCCTGTCGTTGATAGGGTCAGATCCTCTGTGCCTGCGATCATGCCCATATCGATCATCGCC
>CAVGHS010000005.1:23101-45509 GCA_963629085.1 bacterium | reverse complement strand
CCTTAGACCGTTGTATCAGTACTATCCGTATCCGTCTTTGTTTCCTTTTTCAATGCCTCCAGACGTTCTTCCAGTTTTTCCAGAGATGTAAGATTATCTGATGAAATATAGGATTTTTGCGTATCTGTCAAAGCATCGTAGAATTTTCTCGCCGCTGTGATCTTGCTTTCATCTGCCGTCGTAAGTGTATATACCGTAGGCAGGTTGCTAACCATATCTGCAAACTTCTGTGCATTCATAACGCCTTCATAATAGTCCTCATCGCATACACTATCCAAGGTATCAATGCTGTACAACTTATTATTAACAGACAAATACATCTCGTTGTCTTCCGTCATAACATAGTCTACTTTTCCAGAAATATACTGATCGTCTTCCAGCAAAATTACATATTTTCCGACCAGGGAATTTGCCTCTATAGTAGACATCTGGCTTTGCACTGCCTGTACTGCTTCAATCTGGGAAAAAGATGCAAGTTCGGATACATACTCCGTATTGCTCGTAGGTTCTAGCGGATCCTGATATTGCATTTCTGCTACAAGAAGTTTCAAAAACATCTCTTTGTCATAGGTATTTGTGCTACTATCCGTACTACTTGTCTTGCTTGTAGACGAATCTACCACCTGTCCATCTTGGATTTGCTGTATAAGTGCCATCGATTACCTCCTTTCTTTCATTAAGCGGTATAGTTCAAGGTATTGCCTTGTTCCCGCATCATCTTTGCTACTAATTCTTCCTCTTGTGTCATGAGACCTTGCAGATCATCCATATCATTCATATTCAGGTTTCTCATTTTTCTCGGGCGTTGATCCCGTCCTCCCTGACCCTGCTCCTGTTCCTGCTGACCGGCTTCCAGATTTCTCTCAAATTCGTGAGTTCCCACGGAAATCTCTACGGATTGTACCTTAGTCTGAGATTGGTTCATCTGTTCTTTTAACTGGAACATCTGATTTTCCAAGGCTTCCTTGACCTGCTCATTCTGTGTATAGATATGAGCCTTGACCTGACCATTTTCCTCGGTCACTTCCATCAAGACCTTACCCAGTCCTTCCGGATGTAAGAGCATCTCGACCGTCGTCTTATCACCATCCATCGTCGTGCGGCCTGCCTCAACGATCTGATCAATGATGGACTGAACGGAAACGCTTTCTCCTGTAGGCAGTTCTACGGTAGGTTCCATGTGCGTGGCAAATTCCGCCATTGGGCTTTCTGCCTGCATTAGTGTCGGATCCTGTAGTGGGTGGATTTCTGTCTTGGTCTGGCGCTGCTTTAAAAAAGCATCTGCGTCCTGATCCGATGATTCTTCCCGCCCCTGACCGGTCTGCTTTTCTGTCGTCACATCCTTTTGCGTAACTGCTACGCCCTCGTCTGTCTCGTCCGTCTTAGCCGGATCGATCTTTTCCTCTTTTGGGATCTCTACCTGCTCGGTCGCCTCTTGGGCTACCACCGGATCCTTGACATCCTCTGTCTTTGGCAGGACTTCCTGTGTCCCCTCTGTCTCGTAGGCAGGTTCATACATGCTTTCTCTTGTTCCCGCTTCCTCCACATCGGTCGTTAGCAATTCTGCCATCTGCTGTATGTCTTCCACAGACATCCCCAGATCTTCCTGCAATCCATTGACCAGATCATTGATCTGTAAAACGATCTGTGGAAACGAATCGCTGACCAAAAGACTCGCGGAATCCTCACTGCCGGACAGTTTTGCTACCAGTGCTGCCAGATTTGACTGATCGCTCAGATCAAGAAACTGTAATCCCAGATCTTCCATAGCCTTTTCAATCTGCTCATCTGTCACATCCAGTTCGTCCTTGATGACATCCTTGACATCCTTTGCAAAAGCATCGGTCTTGTCTTTGACGTCCTTTACCTGCACCATGCCCTTATCATCCTGCTTTGCAAGTGATACATCAGACCGCTTGTTCTCCATCTGTGAAAAATTTTCGACCTTCTCGATATTATCTGCACTTCTTTCCAGTTGCGGTGCGATTGTAGAACTTTTTTGCATCTGCATCACCTGTCCAAAATCATGACCGGAAGAATCTTTTGCTTCTTTTTGCTTTGCGCTCGTAGTCATCGCTGTCTGCATCAGGATATTTGCAACTCCTGTGCTTGTCATGGCATTTCCTCCTTTCTTATGTAATTATCAATGTACCTGTCTCACAAAATATGACATTGCCATGCATATTCCATGAAACTATATATTCTTAAGGTTCCATCAACTTGGTCACAGCCGCTGCCGTGTCTGAGTCCATGGCTCCAAGAATATCACCTCTTGACTGCGCATCCATTGCATTTAGGATCTTACTTACCAATTCTAAATCATCTGTCATAGTATCAAAGATGGCAGCGGCCTGCTTCGGTTTCATGGAAGAATAAGTGGATGCATAAGTTTTGATCTGCTCATCCTCCTGCAACTGCTCTACCACCTGCTTGTATATCTCTTCTGCCTTTTCCGGCTCGATACTCTCATAATATTCCTTATATGCACTTATATCGGGTGCATTGTCCGAAAAAACAACCTCTTGATAGAATTTTTCTTTTTCTTCTTCAAAAGCGGCTTCGTTTTCTTTGTAAGTCTGCAATTCCTGTGACTGTGCCTCTAAATCTGCCACATGGGCATCCGAATCGTCCTTGCTCGCCTTGGCCTCTGCCAATTCTTTTTCCAGTTCCTTGATACGTTTTACTGCATCTTCCACGGAGTCATAGGCATAGGCTTCGTCCTCTTTTGCATATTCCTGCACATCCGGCAGGATCTTATTGATCACAGGCACATCCTTTAAGACCGGATATAAGACCGTCGATCCAAAACCACCGACATCCATCTTTACCAGCAGTCCTAAGATCAAAAGCCACAATAATACGATAAAGACTGCCACAACGCCGATCAGGACTTTACCACCTAAGGTTTCTTCTTCCTCCTCGCCGTTTTCTTCTTTCTTTTCTTTTTTACGGGCGCGCTTTGCTTCCTTTGCCACCTGTCTCTTTGCCTTCTTGTCTTCTTTTTCGTCTGCCATTCTCTTACTCCTGCTCTTCTTTGCTGTGATAGGTGTAACTTACCAGTTCATCCGTCATCTTGCCTTCCTCTGCTGCCAGTTCCTCTTTGAAGGCTTCAAAGGCCTTTTCTTTTAAATTCTCATGGGTCTTTCGTTCTTTCATGACCTCATTCAAACGTTTTCTTGCCATCTCCAGATTTCGCTGCGCCGTGTGTACCGCAATCATCTGGTCGCGGATCATGGACTTTACGGAATCGATCGCCCGCTTGCAGGTCTGGATCTCTATAATATCAAGTTTTGCACTTGTCAGTTCTTTTAGTCTGGCTTCATAGCCGGCTTTGCGGACGAATAGTTTTTGCAGTTTTTCCTGTTCCTCCAAAAGCCTTGCATTTGCGATACCGTAAGCGGCTTTTTCCTGTTCTTCCATCTTTTCTTTGATTTCCAGAATATTTTGCATGCGATATCTGAATTTTGCCATCTGCCGTCACTTCCTATATCTATGCACTCTCGCCGAACATCTGCTCCAGTGCGCCAACTACCTCTTCAAAATCAAACTTGTCCTCCGTGCTCTGACAAAGGAAATCGTTGACCTGATCTATCTTTTCGATCGCATAATCAATATTTCTGTTGGAGCCTGCCTTGTAAGCCCCGATATTGATCAGATCTTCTGCCTCCTGGTACGTCGCCATGACATTTTTTAATTTGCCCGCCATGGTCTTGTGTTCCTTGGTCGCTATTGAACTCATAACACGGGAAATGCTTGCTAAGACATCGATCGCCGGATAATGGTTTTTCTGTGCCAGTTTTCTGGAAAGAACAATATGTCCGTCCAAAATACCACGCGCTGTGTCCGTAATAGGTTCGTTAAAATCATCACCATCGACCAGGACTGTATATAGACCTGTGATCGATCCCCTATCCGAATTGCCGGCACGCTCTAAGAGTTTTGGCATCTCCGAATATACGCTCGGTGGATAACCTCTGGTCACCGGCGGTTCCCCTGCCGCAAGACCGATCTCTCTTTGCGCCATGGAAAAACGGGTCAGTGAATCCATCATCAGAAGGACATCCTTGCCCTGGTCGCGGAAATATTCCGCGATCGCCGTCGCTGTCTTTGCCGCGCATTTACGGATGGATGCAGGCTTATCAGATGTTGCTACCACAACAACACTGCGCTTCATGCCTTCCGGTCCCAAGTCCCTTTCAATGAACTCACGCACCTCACGACCACGCTCACCGATCAGGGCGATCACATTGATATCCGCCTTGGTATTTCTTGCAAACATACCCATCAGGGTAGATTTTCCCACACCGGATCCGGCAAAGATACCGATTCTCTGGCCTTTGCCAACGGTGATCAGTCCGTCTACCGCCTTTACACCCAGCGGCAGTACCTGTGAAATGATCTCACGATTCATAGGCTCCGGTGGTGTCGCATCCACCGGATACTGTGCCGGAAGATAGAGTTCCTCCACATCCGTCGGTCGTCCGATACCATCCAAGGTATGTCCTAAAAGTGCCTCCCCGACCGGAATCGCCAGAGGTGCCTTGGTATTTTCAACGACCGCACCGATGCCGATGCCATCGACACTGTCAAAGGGCGTCAGGAGGAGATGTTTATCACGAAATCCCACCACCTGTGCCATGACAGCCTGTGAGCGGTCTCCGCCGACAAAAATACGGCACAGATCGTTCAACTTAGCATCCGGTCCGACAGACTCAATTGTGAGCCCCACCACTTTCGTGACGCGACCCAGACAGTCAAAATATGTTTCATTTGTAAGCGCTAAATATTTGTTAGGATCAATTTCCACCATATTTCTCCATTAACTCAGGGATTTGATATCCTTGATCAGATTGCGCATCTGGGTATCCATTCCACAATCGAAAAGCCCGCCATCGGTCTCGATCATGCATTGTGTCTCATCCAAAAGCGGATCTAAGACAATGTCCAAGGTCATGTCCTGCCCTACTTTTTCCTGTAACTCTTCTTTATGCGCACGTAAAAATTCCAGATTGGCTTCGCCGACACGGATCATAAACTCCTTACTGCCTTCTATATTCGCAAGTGCCTGATCTACGGCATGCCAGATGATCTCTTTCTTGTCACCAAACTGCACCAGAAAGACTTTTTCTACAACACCACAGATCACGTCTACCAAGTCGCCTTCCATGTTCTTTTGCTTCCGGTCGTAGTCCGCCTGCATCTGCTCTTTTTCAGCCTGCAACTGATTTTCCAATTCCCGCTGCCTTGCAGTGGCTTCCTGCAAGCCCTGCTCATAGCCTTCTTTTTGTCCCTCTGCTTCGGCATGGGATCGCATGGCTTCTGCCTGTTCTCCTGCCTCTGCAAGGATAGCATCCGCCCTTTCTCGCGCCTCGGAAAGAATAGCCTCCGCTTCTTCTTTTGCCTGCGCGACATAGTCTATCTCCGGCTGTGTTTCCTCTGCCTCCTCCGGCATCTGCTCGCCCAGATAGTCGGTCTCCTCGTCCAACGTCTCCCCGTCCATAGGTACAAAGGCATCTTCAGACCCAAGAGACTGCATCTGGCGCTTCTTTTCTTCGCGCCGTCTCTCCTCGATCTTTTCCCCGACCAGTTCATTGGAGTCGATGACGCAGGTTTTTTGTTCTTCCTGCGGTGCCATCTGCACGCGATATAATATATTAGACAACGAGTTCGTCACCTCCACCTCTGGAGATCACGATCTCAGCAGAATCCTCTAACTTGCGGATAATACCAACGATCTTCTGCTGTGCTTCCTCGACATCCTTCATACGGACAGGTCCCATGAATTCCATATCCTCTTTGATCATGGTAGCCATACGAGAAGACATATTCTTGAAAATCGCAGCCTGCACTTCCTCGTTGGCACCCTTTAAGGCAACACTCAGATCGCTGTTATCCACATCACGCATAACACGCTGAATGGCTCTGTCGTCCAGAAGCAGGATATCTTCGAATACGAACATCTTCTTGCGGATCTCGTCGGCAAGTTCCGGTTCTTCGATCTCGAGAGACTCCATGATACGTTTTTCTGTACCACGGTCTACGGTATTTAAGATGGCTACGATAGCATCCACACCGCCTGCGATCGTGTAATCCTGATTGATAAGAGAGGATAATTTTCTCTCCAAGACACGCTCTACTTCCTTGATGACTTCCGGCGAGGTACGATCCATGGTCGCAATACGTTTTGCCACATCTGCCTGTTTGTCCGGATCCAAGGCTCCCAAGATCATGGATGCCTGTCCCGGCGACAGGTAAGATAAGATCATGGCTATGGTCTGCGGGTGTTCATCCTGGATAAAGTTGAGCACCTGTGAAGGCTCTGTCTTTCGTATGAACTCAAATGGGCGTACCTGCAAAGACGCCGTCAACTTGGTAATAACACGCGTTGCTTCATCCGTACCGAGTGCCTTCTCCAAAAGTTCCTTGGCATAACCGATACCACCCTCTGCGATATACTGTTGCGCCAGGCAGACCTGATAAAACTCGTTGATCACGTCTTCTTTTAACTTGGGAGATACGCTCTGTGTATTGGCGATCTCCAAGGTAAGTTCCTCGATCTCGTCTTCTTTTAAATGTTTAAAAATGTCCGCAGATTTTTCCGGTCCTAATGTGATCAGTAGGATTGCCGCCTTTTGCACACCGGATAATTCTTCATTTGCCATAATTAACCCCAATCGTCATTTAACCAGTTGCGGAGCAGGGATGCTACCGCCTCCGGATTTTCATCTACAAATTTTTCTATCAGAACTCTTGCCTCAGACTTTTCATTGAAACCGATATCATCCAGCTGGTCTTCCTGTGCCTCCAATAAAGATTCCACGGTAACTTCCTCGGCAAGGGCTTCTTCCTGTTGTGGGCGCATGCTTCTGAACACCACAAAAGCAAGCATTGCAAAGATCAGAACTGCTAAGATGATCTGCAAATAATCCGTCCAATCTCTGCCACTGCCCTCAGAATATTGGAACATCGGAATCTCATAGGCAACAATGGAAATATTGTCGGTAGAAATGCCGGTCGCCTTGGATACCATATCATAAAAATCCTGATCCACTGTTGTCTTGACACGATCAGAATTCTGTGCCACAAATTCATCGAAGGTCATATTGTCAAGTGTTCCGTCCGCCTTTAACTTGTCCTCGTTGTAGATCACTCGGTTGGTCGCAACAACCGTCAGGGAAGAATTGTCCAGATCGATCGTTCCCACTGCCTTTTCCGTTGTTGTGATCGTCTCACTCGGCAGATAGTCTTCTGTGATATCCGAAGTGGTAGAAGACGTGATCGTACCATCTTCTAAGACATAGGTCGTATCATCATCATTGGTATCGGTACCCGGTGTACCGCCGGCACCCGAGGTAGATTCGGAAGTAGACTCGGTACGGCTGTCCAGATAGCCCTGGGTCTGTCCGTCATCCACATAGTAATGATAGTCCTCGATCTTTTGCTGATCGAAATTCATATCCAGATTCATGCCTACTTCTACATTGTCATAGACATTGGTGCCTAAGATAACGCCCTTGACTGCGCTTGCCACATTGGCTTCTGCCTTTTGCTGCACAGTCAGATTGGAAGAAGCCTTGCCCGCCGTTGAAGATTCATCGCCGCCAGAGAAAAGCGTATTGCCATCCCCATCAATGATCTCGATATTTTCGGTTGACTTGTTGCCAAGAGCCGTCGCCACATAACGTGCAATACCTGCCGCCTGTTCCTCGCTCATATCATCATTCAATTGCAAATTGATACTGGCGTATGCTTCTTCCTCTTTGGAAAGGATGGTGCCGTCATCCGATGGCAGTGAAAGCGTCACATATGCCTTGGAAACATTGGAAATGGTCTCCAGATCATCCGCCATCTTTTCCTCTAAATACAACTGGTACTTTTTATTCTTGTCCGCCTCTGTCGTACTGAAACTGCCGTCAATGGCATCGCTGATACTGTAGCCGTCCGACGGGATATCATTGCTGCCTAAAAGGATGGTCGCATTGGCGCGGTCTTCCTGCTTGACCGAATAGGTCAGCCCATCGTCTGACACCTCATAGGTGATACTGTTGCTGTCCAAAAGATCCTTGACAGAAGATGCCTGTTTTGCCGAATCACAAGTGATCAGATTGACCATGGTCGGTCTTGACACGACAAATCCCAAGATGGAAAACGCCACGACAACAACAGCCGCGATACTGATGATCAGCGCCTTTTGTCTGGTGTTAAAATTCTTCCACCATTCCACTATTCGATTTAATATCTGCTGTATTCTCTCAGGCATGACTTATTTCCTTCTATTCTTTAGATCTGCATATTCATAATCGTATTGTAACCGGAAATAAACTGGTTACGGATTGCCACTGTATATTGCAGTGCCATATTTGCCTTCTGCTCTGCGATCAAAAGATCGTGCACATTATCCGACTCCCCCAAAGCAAAGGACACTGCCTCTGCGGAGGCATTATTCTGTAAGGTATTGGTATCATCCACCATCTTCATGGCATTGTTCAGGATGCTGTCAAAACTGCCGTCTGATGCCGAGGTCTGATTTGCCTGTCGGACAGACGATTGGTTGTTGGTTGTCTTATAAAGCCCATTTAAGGCTGCTGCTGATGTAACGTCCATTGTTTTCTCCTAATGCATTATGACTGACCGATGCTAAGTCCCGCCTGTACCATGGACTTCATGGCATTAAAAGCGGTCGTATTTGCCTCATAGGCACGGCTGCTGTCGATCAAGTTGGTCATCTCTGTTACCGTATTAACATTCGGATATGAGACATAGCCGTTCTCATCCGCATCCGGATGTGATGGGTCATACTCCATGGTAAAATCCGTCTCATAATCCTCTGTCACGGATGCCACTTTGACACCATTGCCCTGGAACTGCTTGGTGTCGGATAAGATATCCGAAAAGGACGGTGTGATCTCCTTTTCCTGAAAAGTGACGATCTTTCGTCTATAAGGTGTCCCATCCTCGGTTCTTGTTGTATTTACATTTGCGATATTCTCTGCAATCGTATCCATACGGAAACGCTGTGCGCTCATGCCGGATGCACAGATGTCAAATGATTGAAATAATCCCATGGTCTACCTCCTTATGGTGTCTGCATTGCCGTGTTCATGCGGGTAAATTCATTGCTGACCGCAGAAGTCAATGTCTGATAGCGTAACTGTTCCGATGCCAGTTCCACATTTTCGGTATCAATATCTACATTGTTGCCATCCAAGCGGTAGGAATAAGATGCATAATCGGTATAAGTCCTGCCCTCTAACTTGCTTAAGGACACATTGTCCACCGCTTTTTGCAGGGTGTCGTACTTGGAACTTTTGAGTTCTCTCTTTAAAATATCTTCAAATGCGACATCCTGTCTCTTGTAGCCGGGCGTGTCAACATTGGCGATATTGTTGGTGATCGCCGTCTCCCGCGTCCAACTGGCGTCTGCTGCCCGATCCAGAACATTGATATAACTAAAGGCATTGGAATTGATCATGCTCCTACCTCCTTTTGGTACATACTTAGCCTAATCTTATTATATTATAAATTATATCTATGAAAACACAAGTGTTTTTTACATGATATAGTGCCTTTTTATAAAGGGCGGCACAAGTATTTGTAAAAAGAAAAAGGGACCTACGGTCATCCATAAGTCCCTTTTACTATCATCCATCCTTGCTCTATGCGATTTTAACTGTTGCGTCTGACCTTGTCCAACTCATCAAACACAGCATCATTTAATACCTTGATGTAGGTGCCCTTCATACCGGAAGAACGGGATTCGATCACGCCGGCACTCTCAAACTTGCGGAGTGCATTGACGATCACCGATCTTGTGATCCCTACACGATCTGCGATCTTGGAGGCTACCAGGATTCCTTCCTCTCCCTCCAGTTCATCGAAGATGTGGATAATGGCTTCCAGTTCGGAGAAGGAAAGTGTACTGATCGCTGACTTCACGATCTGGATCTTTCGGTTCTCCTCTGCATTTTCTTCATTGACCGACCGCATCATTTCCAAACCGACAACCGTCGTTCCATACTCACATAAAATAATATCATCGATATCATATGGCTTGTCATAACGATATACAAAAAGTGTTCCCAGTCGTTCGCCCGCAATATCCAGCGGTGCGATGATGGCAGAATAACGATTGATGTCTGCCCCTTCAAAGCCCAGAGTCTGCAAATTAACATTCTCCTTGGTGGATAAGATCCCCAGCAGACGCTCGTTTAACATGGGATCAATAAATCCGCCCACCTCATCAACAATGAGTTCGGTGATGTCTGGTGTAGACTTGCTATGACTGACCCCTAAGACCTTGCCCTTCTTACTGATAACAAGGATACAGGAGTCTAAAATCTCGGTCAAAACCTGACAGATATCGTTAAAGACTACTTTTGAGGAATTGTTGTTATGCAATAATTTGCCAATCTTCCTCGTCTTATCTAATAATTGAACGCTCATGTTCTTCCTCCTCGCGCAACATACTACATTTCCTAATAACTAAAGAGATTTTAGCATAATAGCATAACAATTACAAGAGTATTCTGAAAATTCCATATACTTATACAAATTGTGTCACACGAGAGATTATTTTCAAATTAGTCTTGATCTTTTTCCGCTGTCTCTACATGTCTGCATTCCTCATTGGCACACACGAGTTTGTTGCCCTTGCGCACCATGTAAGAACCACACTCCGGGCATGGCTTGGCTACCGGACGCGCCCATGACATGAAATCACAATTTGGATTATCTTCACATCCGTAAAATCTTCTGCCCTTTTTGGACTTTTTCATGACAATATCCTTGCCGCACTTCGGACATGCCACACCGATCTTTTCCAGATACGGCTTGGTATTGCGGCAATCCGGGAATCCCGGACAGGCTAAGAACTTGCCGTGTGGTCCGTATTTTACGACCATGTTTCTGCCACATTCCTCGCAGACAACATCCGTCACTTCATCCTCGATCTTTACCTTTTCCAACTGGCTTTCCGCGATCTTAACTGCTTCCTCCAGATCCGGATAGAAATTGCTGATGACCGACTTCCAGTTGACGGTTCCCTCCTCTACTTCATCCAAAAGTCCTTCCATATTGGCTGTAAAATGTTCATCCACGATGGATGGGAAAGATTCTTTCATAATGCTATTGACCACTTCACCAAGTTCCGTCACAAAGATATTCTTTGCTTCCTTTGTGATATAGCGACGCTTCAAAAGGGTCGAAATGATCGGCGAATAAGTACTTGGTCGTCCAATGCCGAGTTCCTCTAAGGTGTGTACCAGCGATGCCTCTGTAAAGTGCGGTGCCGGCTGGGTGAAATGCTGCTTCTCTTCAAAAGAGTCAAAGCCCAGTTTTGTATCTTCATGCAATCCGTGTGCACTGAGTTTCTTGTCGTCCTTTTCCTCATCCGAAGCCGTATAGACTAACATAAAGCCATCAAAAACACGCTTGGAATCCGCCACCGTAAAACGATAATCGCCTGCTGCGATCTTGACATTGACCGTCTCATAAACGGCACTGCCCATCTGGCTTGCCACAAAGCGCTTCCAGATCAACTGATAGAGGCGGAACTGGTCTCGGGATAAGGAATCCTTGATCTCGGATGGCAGTCTTGTGATATCAGAAGGACGGATCGCCTCGTGGGCATCCTGCACCTTGGTACCATTTGCCCTTGCCTTGGCAGCCCCTTCCTGCAAATAATCCTCACCATAATTCTGTGAGATAAAATCAACCGCTGCGTTCTTTGCCTCATCCGATACACGGGTAGAATCTGTACGCAGATAGGTGATCAGACCGACCGTACCACTGCCCTTGACATCCACGCCTTCGTATAACTGCTGGGCGATACGCATAGTCTTTTGGATAGAAAAGTTCAGTGCCTTTGAGGCTTCCTGCTGTAAGGTTGAAGTCGTAAACGGCAGAGGCGCCTTTTTCTCACGTTTGCCGATCTTGACCGATTCCACCTGATAACTTGCTGACTGCAACTGCTCCATGATCTTATCCAAAGATGCCTTGTCCCCGATATCCAGTTTTCCATTCTTGTCCCCGTAGAACTTTGCGACAAATTGTTTTTTGGCATCCAGATTATTCAAAACGACATCTAAGGTATAATACTCCTGTGGGATAAATGCCTCGATCTCCGCTTCGCGATCGCAGATAATGCGAAGTGCTACCGACTGCACTCGACCGGCAGAAAGACCTCTTTTGACCTTTGCCCAAAGCAGGGGACTGATCCGATATCCCACCATACGATCTAACATTCTTCTCGCCTGCTGTGCATCCACCAGGTTCATATCGATCTGGCGCGGATTCTTCAAAGAATTTTTGACCGCAGTCTTGGTGATTTCATTGAAAGTGATACGCTCTACATCCTTGTCTTCCAGTTTCAAGGCTTTTGTCAAATGCCAGGAAATGGCTTCTCCCTCGCGGTCCGGGTCAGTTGCCAGATAGATGCGGTCTGCTTTTTTTGCCTCTTTTCTGAGTCCTGCTAAAAGTTCTCCTTTGCCTCGGATCGTGATGTATTTTGGTTCGTAGTCATTGGACGGGTCAAAGCCCAACTGTGACTTTGGAAGGTCTCTGACATGTCCATTGGATGCCATGACCTCATAATTTTTTCCCAAAAATTTCTTGATGGTTTTTACTTTTGCCGGTGATTCCACGATCACAAGATATTTTGCCATTACTCTCTCCTTATATGTAATCCGCTATCTTAGGCGGACGTATTGATTCTTAAAACATTCCTGTAACATCTTCTTGTCACACAAGCGCATGATGACAGATAAAAGATACAGGAGTTCCAATCCACTCTCTGCAAGCACAGTCTCAATGCTTTTGGGATAGAAATCAAAGCAACTATACACCAACAATTCATCTTTTTCAAGGATAATTTCATTTGCCTCAAAGGCATTGCCACAGGTCAGATCACTAAAATTCGTCTCCTCGATTTCCTCGATAAAGCCGCGCAGGGAAGTGATGATCCCTGCTCCCTGCGCGATCAAGCGGTTGCATCCCGCACTCATGGTGTCCGTGATCCGCCCGGGGATCACATAGATATCTTTCCCCTGTTCCAAGGCATAATCCGTCGTAATGAGAGATCCACTTTTTTCCTTCGCCTCAACGACAACGACATATTTTGCGATCCCACTGATCAGGCGATTGCGCGGTGGAAACTGTTTGGCGATCGGTTGGCTGCCCATGGGATATTCCGACAAAAGACAGCCGTTTTCCATAATGCGTCCATACAGACTTCTGTTTTCGGTCGGATAACACACATCCACGCCACAGCCAAAGACTGCCATGGTCTTTTGCCCCGCCTGCAAGCAGCCCTCATGCGCATAGGAATCAATCCCTCTCGCCATACCACTGATCACCACATAGCCCTGTTTTCCTAACAGATAAGCCAGTTCCTGCGCCATCTTTTTCCCGTAGGCACTGCAGCGCCTGGCTCCCACAATGGCAACGATCTTTTTGGTCTGAGGGATCTGACCCTTAACATATATGCCATATGGCGCATCAAAGACCTCTTTTAAATAGTAGGGATATTCCGCATCCTCCAATGTCACAAAGGATGCTCCTGTCTGTAAAAATACCTGATATGCCCTGTTAAGATCCGCCGCTTGTCTCCCCTTTAAAAAGATGTCTGTCTGCCTGTCGTCCAAGACTCCGTCCTGTCGCAGGCACTTTTCCGATAGATCATATATGGTATGCGCACTTCCATAGTTTTCTAACATGATACGTTTTGTCCGGTTGCTCAATCCCTGTAGACACATCCACCAGTATTTGTATTTCATATCCCACTCTCCCAATAATTCTTTTGAATCCCACGATAACAGACTGCCTCCTGTAAATGTCGGACTTCGATCTTTTCACTGCCGTCCATATCCGCTATGGTTCTGGCAACGCGCAACAATTTATGATAGGTTCTCGCCGTCAATGCCAACTGCTCAAAGACCTCTTCCATATAGGCTTCTTCCTCTGTTCCCAGTGCGCAGTATTCTTCCATCTTTTCTGCCGGGATCTGGCTGTTAAATCGAATTGCGCTTCCTTTGAAACGCTCCCTTTGTAAGGCATGGATCTTACAGACTCTCTGGCGTATGACAGCGGATGTTTCTTCTGCCTGATCGCTTTTTTGCAGGTCATGAAAACCGACCCCCGCCGCTTCCACACAAAGATCAATGCGGTCTAAGAGGGGCTGGCTGAGTTTGTTATGGTAGCGCAGCAAAGATTGTCTGGAGCAATGGCATTTTGCCAGATCCGGATAATAACCACAGTTGCAGGGATTCATGGCTGCCACCAAGACAAAATCCGCCGGGAAACAATAATTCCCGCTGACGCGCGCCACGCATACCTGCTTGTCCTCCAGCGGCTGTCGCAGGACTTCCAGCGTACTCTTTTTAAACTCCGTCAGTTCATCTAAAAAAAGTACACCTCCATGTGCCAAAGAGATCTCTCCCGGATGCACCATGCTGCCTCCCCCGATCAGCCCCTGTTCCGTGATCGTATGGTGGGGACTGCGAAAAGGACGTTTTTGTACCAGTTGATCCATCCCCTTTAAGGCACCACACACGCTATAGATCTTGGATACTTCTAATTGTTCTTCCTGGCTCATGGGCGGAAGGATGGTCGGAATGCACTTGGCGATCATGGTCTTGCCTGCCCCCGGCGGTCCGACCATGAGCATATTGTGCATTCCGGAAATAGCGACTTCACAGGCTCTCTTTAAGAGCCTCTGCCCATGGATCTGGGCAAAATCATAGCCCTTTTCGCTTGTCTCCTTCTTTATTTCTTCTTTGTTTTTCTCCTGATTTTCAATGACCTCTCTATCTCCACGCAGATAGGCTAAGACCTCCTGCAAATGGGATAGTCCGATCACCCGTATGCCCGGCACCAAAGATGCCTCTTTTACATTTTCCCTGGCAACGATACAAGTCTTTAAGCCTGCTTCTTTGGCACAGATGACCATGGGAAGCACGCCGTTGACCCCAATGATCCGTCCCTCCAAAGAAATCTCTCCGACAAAAAACATATCCTGTAAGATGTCACCCGGAAATACCTCCATGGCAGCCAGAACCGCCACGGCTACCGGCAGATCAAAACCGGATCCTGACTTTCTTACATTTGCCGGTGCCAGATTGACGGTGATCCGCTTGATGGGCAACTCATATTGACAATTTTTCAAGGCCGTACGCACTCTTTCCTTAGACTCCCGCACTTCTGATGCTAAAAGTCCCACCATTTCAAACATGGGCATACCATTGCTGATATCCGCCTCCACCGACACCAGACGGGCATCAATGCCGGACAAAACAGCCGTATGAACTACACTATACATAGACTCCTCCCTTTGTATTTCTCTCACTTGGGAAAACACCGCGAATCACGGTATAACGAAAAAAGATGAAATTATCATAACATAAATTTCACCTTTTTCAAGAAATAATTATGAATTTTTCAAAAGAGCCCCACGCAATTTTTCCAAGGCTCTTTTTTCTATCCTCGATACATAGGAGCGGGAAATTTCCAACTGTCTGGCGATCTCTTTTTGCGTTGCCGCGTTTTTTCTGCCAATGCCATAACGCTTGCAGATGATCTCCTGCTCCCTGTCATTTAAGACCTGCGGCAGAATGTAGCGCAGGCGCATGAGATCATTCTGCTGATCCATCATGGCTGCGATATCCATGGGTTCCTGCTCCAGGACATCATACAAACTGATCTGGTTGCCCTCCTTATCGCTTCCGATCGGTTCAAAAAGGGAAACATCCTTTGCCTGCTTCTTTCGTCCGCGGAAATACATCAACAGTTCATTGTCGATGCATCTTGCCGCATAGGTGACCAGTTTATATCCCTTGCTTCCGTCGTAGGTATCTACTGCTTTCAACAGTCCGATCGTCCCAATGGATACCAGATCCTCGGGATCCTCGCCGGAACCATAGTATTTCTTAGCGACATGTGCGACCAAACGCATATTGTGCTCGATCAGTCTGGACTTTGCCGTCAGATCTCCATCCGCCATCTGTCGCAAAAGTTTTGCTTCCTCTTCTGTGGTCAGGGGAGATAAAAATGTTTTCATGTCGTCTCAGAAAATCATTTTTTATATTGTATGTGCGCATCCCCCTGCAAGTGCCTTTCCACTCCAAAATTTAGCGGATCATTTCTGTTAAGCCGATCTTTTTATGCACCTTGCGCAAGGTCTTATTGGCAAAATAAGCCGCCTTTGCATCATTCTCCTTGATGCAGCCATCAATATAAACCTTGTCCTTTAAGAGTTCTTCGTAGCGCTTCTGGAGCGGGGCAAGTTCATCTGCAACGGTCTCTCCGACTGCCATCTTGAAGTCTCCGTAACCTTTTCCGGCAAATTCTGCGGTAATCTCATCATTGGTCTTTCCGGTAATACAGCCATAGATCTCCATCAGATTGCTGATGCCCGGCTTATCCTCTCCATAACGGACTTCTGCCTGAGAATCGGTCACGGCGCGCTTAAACTTGCGGATAATGGTATCCTTGTCATCCAAAAGTAAAATAGTCGCGTTGACGTTTTCATCGGACTTTGACATCTTTTTCGTCGGATCCTGCAAACTCATGACCTTGGCACTGTTCTTGCCAAAATATGCCTCAGGAATGGTAAATACCTCACCATAGAGATTATTGAAACGCTCTGCAATATCTCTGGTGATCTCCAGATGCTGCTTCTGGTCGATACCAACCGGTACGACATCTGCCTGATACAAGAGAATATCGGATGCCATCAGCACCGGATAGGTGTAAAGTCCGGCATTGATATTGTCCGCGTGCTTGGCTGCCTTATCCTTAAACTGGGTCATGCGGTTCAACTCGCCCATATAGGTAAAGCAATCCAAAACCCAAGCCAACTGTGCGTGGGCCGCTACATGTGACTGGTAATAGATGCAGTTTTTCTCCGGGTCAAGACCGGCAGCCACATAGAGTGCATATAACTTTCTGGCATTCTGACGAAATTCTGTCGGATTCTGACGCACGGTCAAAGAATGCAGATCCATAACGCCATAAAAACACTCATACTCATCACAAAGGCTGACCCAGTTCTTGAGTGCTCCTAAGTAGTTTCCCAAAGTCAGGGTTCCTGTCGCCTGCATTCCACTGTATAAAATCTTTTTTTCTTTTTCCATTTTGTCCTTCCTCTCTTTTCTATAAAATCTATGCATTATGCAAAACTTCCCGTCTCACATAAGAAAATGTTTCTTCCTCGCCCTTTTCTGCCAGCATGACCAGAAGTTTTTCCAATAATTCTGCCGTCTTTGGATGCATGATGTATTTGTGACATCCCTTCTTATAATACTCCAGTGCGCTGGCATCTGTATAGGTATCTTTCATGTAATTGCGGCTGGCAGCGATCCGGTCAACAAACATCTCAACGACATATGGTATGGGCATTTCCATGCCAACCATGCCCTCCTCGGGATCCAGGCTATAGTCGATCCAGTATTCAAAATGATGCTTGTTGCGTCCCTTGTGATGCAGCCAGGCCATAGATAGACCTGTGGCTTCCCGCTCTGCATTATTGGGACTGCGATCGCCCTGATAGTAGCGACAGCCGACCAGGAACTCGACCGGTGCATACTTGGACAGATCATGCAAAAGTCCCTGTTTGTATAAACCTAATTTAAAACAATAGCCCATGACCAGATGCCTGTGGTGGGTAATCGTCTTAAAGTGCTCTAACGCTTTCATTATACTCCTTTCCCTGCTCTGCGCAAGAAATCAAAATGCTGATGGATTGTGGTGCCACCTCCACATGTCCCTGTTCTTCTAAGGCACGCATGACAAAGGCATCGCTTATTTCATCTGCCGTATTCATGACCTGCATCCAGCGTTTTTCCTGTGACAAACGTGGCAGGGCGATCCTTGCCCTTTCATAATGAAAATTGTATGCCACATAGACATCTTCCGCTTCCCCGGCATAGGCTCCGGCATAGAGAATGCCGATGGCTTTTTGCTCGTCACCGGCCTGCATGAGCCAAGGCTCTGCCCCATGATAAGACAGGTCCGGCATCCCCAGATGCCTGTAATCGTTAAAACACATGGCATTTTCCTGACGCAGCACGCGGTGATCTTTTCGAAAAGCGATCAGATTTTGCACAAAAGCACCTAACTCCCTGGCATCCAAAGATCGGTTCTGATACTGCACCCAGCCAATGCGATTGTCCTGACAGTAAGGATTGTTATTGCCCTCCTGGGAATTGAGACATTCATCTCCCCCCATGAGAAGTGGGACTGCCTGCGATAAAAAGGTCATGCATAGTCCGTTTTTTACCTGTTGATAGCGCATCTTCTGGATCTGTTTGTTCTTGGTCGCACCTTCCACACCATAATTGAAACTACAGTTGAAATTGTTGCCGTCACGGTTTTCCTCGCCGTTATCCTGGTTGTGCTTTTCCCCATAACTGTAAGAATCCAGCAGGGTAAAGCCTGTCGTATTTGCCATATAATTTACAAAACCATACGAGGCATTCTGCCTGCGCAGATAATTGGTAAACTGCACCATAGAGCCCTGCATATGATTTTGTAATTGGCGGCCTACATATTGAAAATCATCTTTATACAAAAAGATGTGTTTTTTCCCCTTTTGCTCCTGCAGGATCTCCTCCGGCAGGCTCTCACAAAAGATCTTGGTATGGCGGAAACGATAGGATGCCACAATGCGCTCTATCGGGATATTACAGCCTAGCAGATGGAAACCATCGACGCCATAATCTCTCACCCAATACCAGAGACAATCCAGCATCATGTCCTGGGAAACATCTTGGGTAAATGCCATTTCCAGAATCACTTCCATGCCCGCTTCGTGTATCTTTTGGATCATGGTCCGGCAACGCTCTACGGCGTATCTGCCGCCAAAATAGGATGCCTTGGGTGCAAAATAATAGGCATTGCCATAGCCCCAGTAATTGGTCTTATCCTGCGGCTGCCATCGGCTGTGGCTGATCCCCTTTTCATCCAGGATCGTTTTCTTTTCACAAAAAACTTCTTCAAACTCATAGATCGGCTGAAACTCTATGGAGGTCACACCAAGACTCTGTAGATAGGGAAGTCCTGCGATCAGACCGGCATCATTGCCTTTTTGTGATGCCTTGTAGCCATGCTGCATGGAAAATCCCCGCATATGCAATTTATACATGACCATATCCCCAGCCTCGATAAAATGCTGCCGTTCTGCGATAGCCTTTGCATCCGGCGCAAAGCCACCGTAAAGCCCATGGTCTGCACCAATACGCGATGTATCCTTCCACTTTTCCCGTCCTACGATACTCCTTGCATAGGCATCCACGAAAAAGCAGTCACCGCACTGGATCCGATAACAGTAGCGCTCCCAGCCTTTGCCCAGGATTTCTACCGAATAGACCTGTCCGATCTGATATTCCCCGGACAGATCAATCCTCTGCAAAAGTTCCTTGGATCTGCGGTCATACAGGCAGATGGCACAAGGCTGATCCTCTCTGACAAAAAAGGTGAACATCATACCGTCTGTTGTCTCTTTTGTACCATAACTTTCAAAATCTCCGATTCTTATTTTCATATGCCCCTTCTTATGCTTGCTCAAAAACTCCAAAAATCTCTATTCATTATACTTGAAATGTTGCTTTTTTCCAAATCCTTTCGTATAATCTTTTTTGTTTCTATAAGATACCATAAAAAAACAAGTAAAGGAGACGGTTATGGCAAAAGACGAAGTTTTTCCGGTAGATAAAAATGACGATGATGTGGTAGTTACCATCGAGATGGATGACGGTTCTGAAGTGACCTGCGAGATCTTAACAATCTTTGATGTCAAGGATCAGGATTACATCGCACTTCTTCCTTATGAAGAGAACGGCAAGGAAGTGACAGATGACACCGTTTATATCTATCGTTACCACGAAGCAGAAGATGGAAC
The DNA here is from genome assembly GCA_963629085.1 of bacterium. GTDB lineage: Bacteria > Bacillota > Clostridia > Lachnospirales > Lachnospiraceae > Pararoseburia. Next base: position 25,618 of record CAVGHS010000005.1, on the reverse strand, counting down.
GCCTGCCTTAGAAAATATCCAGTCTGATGAGGAATACGAAGCAGTAGAGGAACGCTTTGACGAACTCTTGGATGAGGCTGAATTTGACGACATGGACTAAGTTATGTCTGCACCTTTTCTATTTCCTTTAGGAAACGGGAAGGGTGCATTTTTTTGCCCTGATCCTGCCCTACGGCGAGCAGATACAGATTTTCTTTTGCCCGGGTCATCCCCACATAAAAAAGCCTGCGCTCCTCCTCGATCTTTTCCCTGCTATCCGCCTTCTTAGACGGCAGGATCGTCTCATTGCAATCTAAAATGATAACCGTAGCGAACTCTAAGCCCTTGGCTCCATGCAGGGTGTAAAGACCTACCTTTCCTTCTTTATCCAGAGATTTTTCCTGATTGATGCGGTCTATGGCATCTCTTTTTTGCTCCCACTTCTCTATGATCTGCCCGATCGTCCGGGTATTTTTTGCCGTCTCTTTCAATAAAGTGATAGACGCCTGCCACTTTTGGTATTCTTCATCATCCCGCGCTCTCTTTTTCAAAAAGGCATCATAGCCTAATCTTTTACAAATAAAGGTGATCGCCGCCGGGCCGGATAGACTGCGCAGGAAGATCATGTCCCCTTCCAGTTTTTCTATCGTCCTCTGCATTGCGGGCTGATCCTGATAAAAATGCTTCCATGCCTCAAAGGTCATCCATTCCCGCGTCACACTCGCCCGCTGTAAAAAGCGGTCAGGACGGTTCATGATACGAAAAAGATCCGAGCGGTGCAAAAGCGGGGAACACAGGCGCAGATAGGCGATCAGATCTAACATGACAAAATGCTTATAAGGATTTGGCATAGCATCTTTGACATAAAAGGGGATTTCTTCTTTCTGCAAAACCTCGATGGCAGATCCGATCTGAGCATGGTTTCGATACAAGATTGCCATATCTCCCCAGTCTTTCCCCGCTGCTTTCTCTTGCTTTAGTATTTGCACCAGATATGCCGTCTCCTCCTCTTTATTCGCCAGCGTCATGACCTCTAAGTCTCCCTGCCCCTCCTGCCGCCCATGGATCTCTTTTGCAAAACGCATTTCATTATGGGAGATCAAGGCAAGAGATGCCTGTAGGATCTTGGCTTTGCTTCGGTAATTATCCTGCAATTGGATGATCTTTACTTCCGGATAAAAGTTTTTAAAAGAAAACATGAGGTCCGGTCTGGCACCACGAAATCCATAAATGGACTGGTCATCATCCCCGACAGCAAAGAGATTGTTTTCCGGCAATGTCAAAAGGCGGATGGTCTCAAATTGCAGGGCATTCATATCCTGCACTTCATCCAGCAAAAGATAGGAAAAACGATTCTGCCACTTGCGAAGAAATGCCGGATCCTTATGCAGAAGTTCCCCGGTCTTTACTAAAAGATCATCATAATCCCAAAGATGATAGACTTCTTTTCTCGCTTCATAGTGTTCATATAATTTTATGATCTTATCGTTGGGAAAATAAGGGGATGCATACTCCGCCAAAGCGACCATGCTATTTTTGATATAGGAGATTTCCTCTTCCATATGTAAAAGATCCTCTTCTGCACAGGAAGTATGCACAGCATATGCTGTCTCTTTTAAGATTGCCTGCTTGCTCTTATGATCCATCAGGCGATATGACCGAAAGACCGCTTCCTGCCTGAGCATGCCGTAAAAAACAGAATGGAACGTTCCAAAGACGACCGGACAATCCTGCCCCATCAATCCTATGAAACGTTCCTTCATTTCCAATGCTGCGGCCTTGGTAAAAGTAATCACCAGGATCTGTTCCGGCGGAACGCCTCCCTCTGTAATAAGATGTTGGATACGTCTGGTAAGCACATAAGTCTTGCCACTGCCCGGACCGGCAAGGGTCAGACAGGGTCCGCTCCCATGACATACTGCTTCCTCTTGCGACGGACTCAGCATATAGACTCCTTACTACTCTTCTTTACTTTTCTTCAGACCTTATATTATTTTTAGATTTCTCTCTGCAACTTTTCGATCGCTGCACGGATCCTTGCTAATGATTCCTCTTTGCCGATGACTTCCATGATCTCGGTTGCGCCGGCCGGAGTCATCTGCTTGCCGGAAACCGCTGTACGGATCGGCCATAATACATAACCATTTTTGTAGCCCTTTTCCGCTACGAAATCACGGATGCATGCATAAATTGCATCGTTGGAATAATCATCCAGGGCTTCCAGTACCGGAAGGATCTCCTGTAAAACAGTAAGAGAAGTTTCCGGGCTTGTCTTCATTTTCTTGTGGGCGTACATGGAAATATCATATTTCGGTACTGCCTCAAAGAAATCGATATGGTCTGCGATATCCGAGAATACCTCAATCCTTGTCTTGACCATGGCTGCAATCTTCTTGAGATCATAGTCCTTGGTGATGACCTGACGGATATAAGGCTCTGCCATCTCATAGAACTTGTCGAAATCCATTGCCTTTAAGTACTCGCCGTTCATCCAGCGCAGCTTTACCGTATCAAAAACAGCCGGAGACTTGCTCATAT
>CAVGHS010000005.1:0-23091 GCA_963629085.1 bacterium | reverse complement strand
TGCTCATATGGTGATAGTCAAATACCTTTACCAGTTCCTCTAAGGAGAAGATCTCCTGATTGTCTACCGGGCTCCAGCCTAAAAGTGCTACAAAGTTGATGATGGCTTCAGTCAAAAATCCCTGATCCAAAAGATCTTCATAGGAAGAATGACCACTTCGCTTGCTGAGTTTTTGATGTTCCTCATTGGTGATCAGCGGGCAATGCACATAGATCGGCACTTCCCAGCCAAATGCTTCATACAAACGATTGTACTTTGGAGAAGATGACAGGTATTCATTTCCACGAACCACATGGGTGATTCCCATCAGATGATCGTCTACCACATTGGCAAAATTGTAGGTAGGATATCCATCCGACTTGATCAGGATCATGTCATCCAATTCTGCATTGTCTACAGTAATATCGCCATAGATCTCGTCCTCAAAAGTGGTTGTACCTGTTCTCGGATTGTTCTGGCGGATGACATATGGCTTACCGGCAGCCAGATTTGCCTCGATCTCTTCCTTGGATAAAGACAGGCAATACTTATCATAAATGGAGATTTCCTTGCCTGCAACTGTCTGCTTTAAACTGTCTAATCTCTCCTGATCGCAGAAGCAATAATATGCCTCGCCCTTGTCAATCAGTTCCTTTGCATATTTTAAATAAATACCCTGTGCCTGACGTTCGCTCTGGACATATGGTCCGACGCCGCCATCCTTGTCCGGTCCCTCATCATGGATGAGTCCGGTACTTTTCAAGGTACGATAGATGATATCTACTGCGCCCTCTACATATCTCTCCTGATCTGTATCTTCAATACGGAGAATAAAATCTCCGCCCTCATGCTTTGCGATCAAATATGCATATAATGCGGTACGAAGATTGCCCACATGCATGCGTCCTGTCGGACTCGGTGCAAATCTTGTTCTTACTTTGCTCATTTAAAACCTTCCTCGTTCTTAACGTTTTATCTTATCTATCATAGAAAAAAAGGGGGATTTTGTCAAACCGAATTTCTTGCTAAAATCACATATTTTTTTACCATGCATACTGTATTATGAAGAAAGCAAAAAGGCAAATCTATGAATCAGAACCATAGAAACGATCATCCCTCCTGCCGTGTAAAGATGAATCCCGACGGTCTGGAGAAATTCGCTGTTGCCATGGGCTATGTTCCCTGGCAATATCTGACCACACTGTACGAACCGGATAAAGCCTTAAAAGTCGGCACGATCTTCCCGGAACTCAACAAACCATTTGACGGAAGGAGAATACGCTCATGATGCAAAATCGCAGCCAGGAGCAACTGCTCTATTGGATCGACATGGTCAGCATGATGCTCGTGGATCTTACCGAGTATTTAGATACCCATCCTTTCGATGAGACGGCAATGGATCATTTTAACCATTACCAGTCTCTCTATCAAAAAGCCTTGAAAGAATACGCGGAAGCCTATGAACCGTTGACACTGTCGACGGCACATCCGCAGAATATGTGGGCTTGGGGACTGTCAAAAAATCCATGGGAAAGGAGTGCCAACTAATGTTTCATTACGAGAAAAGATTACAATATCCCATCCATATCAAACAGACAAATCCGCAGGCTGCCGCCATTATCATCAGCCAGTATGGTGGTCCCGACGGCGAACTTGGTGCCTCCCTCCGTTATCTGTCCCAGCGTTATACCATGCCTTATCGTGAGGTAGCGGGGCTTTTGACTGATATAGCGGTAGAGGAACTCGGGCATTTAGAGATGGTCTCCACCATCGTCTACCAGTTGACGGACGGCTTATCCCCGGAGGAGATCAAAGCCAGCGGTTATGATAAATACTTCGTAGACCATACCCTGGGTGTCTATCCGCAGGCTGCCTCCGGCACGCCGTTTTCCGCAGATACCTTCCAGTCGACCGGCGACACCATTGCCGATCTATACGAAGACATGGCGGCGGAGCAAAAAGCCCGCACCACCTATGATAATATTCTTCGTATGGTAAAGGATCCCGATATCGTAGATCCGATCCGCTTCCTGCGTGCCCGTGAGATCGTCCACTTCCAGCGTTTCGGTGAAGCCATGCGCATCGTCTGCGACCATCTGGACTCCAAAAACTACTATATGTTCAATCCTTCTTTCGATTCTTAATTGGTCTTGGCATCCTGTGGAGGCTGCATATTGCCGCCTCCCTGGGCAGGACCACCCTGTCCCATCTGTGGCATATCGCCATTTTGACTCATATCACCCTGCGGTGCTTCTCCGCCCATAGCGCCATTCATATCCTGTCCTCCCATAGGTCCACCGCCCATGGTTCCAACACTGCCACCGGCAGAGAGCACCATAGAGTCCACCGTAAAGGTCTGATCTTCTGTGCCATCTACAGTCACGGTGTAAGTCTCTCCACTTGTCAGTCCTGCCACGGATAAGACAATATTGCTCTTACTATCCTCTAAGGTAAAGGAGAATACCTCGTTACCGGATGCATCCACAAGAGCGATCACACTGCCCTTGGTATAGGATCCCAGCAATACGGATGCCTGCTCGCTATCCTCGCTGATCGGGCTGTTTTCATCACCCACGGCTATGATCGTGCCTCCATTGATCAGGATCTCCTGCTGGTCGCAATCCAGTGCTCCCTCCGGCGCAGCACCGCCATATGCCGTGATCGTTCCGCCGTTGATGGTTATGGTTCCATTGGAATCAATCGCATCACCGGTAGATGCTGTAATGTGGATATCGCCATCATTGATAATGATCTCGGATGTCGCATTCAGACCATCATCCACAATACTAAGATCGATCGTTCCTCCATTGATGGTCATGATGTTCTTACTCTCTAAGCCCTCATCATCACTCGTTCCTGTGATGCTTCCACCATTCATGACAAAATCGCCTTCACTTTCCATATCGTCAGAAGCCGCATCAATGGTAAAAGTACCGTCATCGACCGTGATCAGGTCATTCGCATGCACACCGTCTTTAACAGATGCAGTGATATCATAAGTACCGCCTTCAAAATAGATGGCATCGTTACTACAGATCGCATGCTTGAAATTACCTGTGACTGTCAGACTACCGCTGCCCAAAAGGATCAGATCATCCTTGCTGAAAATAGTCGCCTTTCCAATGGCTTTTCCATCCTCGTCTGTATCGTAATCGCTGCCATCGCTTAAGACATTGCTTGTTCCCTCTGCCGTCTCTATATAAATACTGTTGGAGTTCTTTCCATATATGACAGGTCCGGTGGCATTGGTCATTTCCACGCCATTTAAAATAATCTTCACATCATCTTCGGTATCCACCAGAATACAGATCTGATCAGACGTACCTGTGATAGTATAAGCGCCTCCCTCCGTGATCGTCAGGACATCCCCTTCCTGTGTGATACCATCGCCATCGATCTTCACAGTATCGCCCAAGGTCACACTTGCTTTGTCTTCCCATTCTGTAATAAGGTCGATCGATGCATTTGCTGTGGCAGACTGTTCGCTTGTCACTGTATTGTCGCTTGTATTTGTATTGGTCTTACAACCGGTTGCCAGCATGGCTGCTGTCATCGTCATAAGTAGTAACATGATTACTTTTCGCTTCATTGTATTGTCCTCCTGTTTTATCACATTTTTCTAATCACGCATTGTCCACATCCTAGAGTTCCTCCAAAGGATTGTAATCACACCATCCGCAGATCACGGTCAGATTGCCGTTTCTGCATCGGATATCATCCAAAAATTCTTTTTCAGACACATCATCGCGTACCTGGGTATGGTAGGTCAGTTCATACATACTTCCCATGTTGGTCGTCTTGACACGCACAAGTTCATGGGAAAGTGTGTACTTTTCAAAAAGATCATCAAAAATGTCTGCATAGTCCAGATTTTCCGGAATGGTAATGCGCAGTTCCTTCTTTCTGGTCTTGTTCTCGCCAAAACGGACTGCCCACAAGACGAAATGCAGCGCACAGACCAAAGCAGTGATCGCCACCGCATAAGTCAGATAACCGATACTACAGGTAATACCGATGGTCATGGCAAAAAAGATAAAGCCGATCTCCCGTGAGGTTCCCTGTAAAGAACGGAAACGGATCAGGCTAAAGGCGCCCAGTACAGCGACCGATGTCCCGAGATTTCCATTGACCACCAGCATGACCACACATACCAGTACCGGTAAAACGATCAGGGTTCTGGCAAAATGTTTGGACACCCTGCCGGTCTTCATATAGGTAAAGGCGATCGCCAGTCCTAAGATGGCTGCCGCCACCGCGTAAAAAATTGCACTTGCAAATGAAATGCTTGTTGTACTACTTGCTTCTAAAATACTTGATAACATAATTTTTCTCCTATGCTCCTATTTGTTCTTTGACCTGTTTCTGATAAAACATGCCATATTTTGAAAATGAGGTACTATAAATATGATATTTGGATAAAAGATCCACGAACCATTTTGGCATGGCATCGGAAATCTTTACTTCCATCAGATAATAGCCCGGTGCCAGTAAAAGGGTTGTATTCTCGTCACTCTCCAATGTCAGATTACTGGTACGGCTACGGATCGCCACATCAAAGGTAACGCGAAATTCCGGATTCTCCTTGCCAAACATTGCCAGCCTGTCATAGGCGATATAACGTTTTGGCCGGATTCCATAATGGGTAAAGAAGTAATCCACTTCCCGATAGATCTGACCGGTCTCTTTTGGTGCATCTCCTTCTTCCAGATACCTTTTTGCTTCTTCCCCGGATAAAGGAATCCGTCTTTTATTGACCAGTCCGTCATACTTTTTCTTGATCTCCAGAAAATAGGTAGAATCCTCTGTCGGCTGTCCATAACAGCGGACACGGAACTTTTCTTTATACTTTGGTTTTTCGATCGATGTGCGGATCAATGCATCGTCCGCCGTGTCAAAATATATATTTCTTATGGTATGCCATCCGTAGGAATCCTCTGCCATATAGACATCTAATTCCGCTTTAAAGACTTCATATGTCTTTTTGTCCAGCAGATATTTCTTTTCGTAACGGTTAAATACTTTTTGGATCATATGCCCTACCTCCTTATCTGCTTTTATTCTAAAAAGGCAAAGTGATGGCTATGTGAAGATGATCTGAAAACTAAAAGAAGTCTTACGACAACAGATCTTCTGCTGTCATAAGACTTCTCATATTGCTTAAATCTCCCTACATCTGATAAAAATTCAGATTCTCGCGGAGTTCCGGTGTTATAGTACCACCCTCGCGTTTGTATTTTTCATATAGCCCCTGTAGGCGTTTGTAACTTCTGGCATTGTTTGCTTCCAATTTGTTAATGGCATCCGCAAACATAGGATTGGTCTTTAGGTTTGCACGATATGCCTTGGAGAACGGACAATAGGTAAACATGATCTGACGCACATAACGGTTCAGACGGAATCCGCCCTTTGCCTCATATTTGATCCAATTCTGATAATCCTTGACAAAGACTTCACGGAAATTGTTCTTTGCACGGGTCAAAGCACCCTTGATCTGGTCTTTGGTCTCTGCCGACAATTCCCGGTTCTTGCGATAGAACTGCAAATAATCATAGTAATCACTCGTCAGCGACCGCTCGCGGATATCGTTCCAACGCACGCCCTGGATCTTGCGGCACATCTCCCAACGATACCTGCCGCAATTCTCTAAGATCGCCTCTTGTAAGTCCACCGCGGTAAAGATCGGTATCATAAAACGCGCCGGCGTGTCGTTTCTGACACTCGCCGTTTCCTGCCACATCATGGCTCTGGTTCCGGCATTTGGCATAAGGATGACATCCGGCAGGATCTCTTCCATGACCATCTCATTTTTGATCAGATCACTGCCCCCAGCCTTTGGCAGCATTGGACGGTAAAAGAGCGAATAATCGATCTTTCGTACCGTATTAAAGGCATCTTCGATCCGGTCTGCTGTCACGACCATTTTATCCAAACTGTTAAAAAGATCTTTTTGGCAAAGGATCGGGGAAAACATGGTGATATTGCCATAGGTCACACGGTTGACGGAGGCAAACATATTGTCCAGTTCATAACGTGCCTTGGCCTTTTGATCCTGTTTTCTCCTTGCCACTTCCTCCTTGGTCCACTCGCCCCGGCGCAGACCATCATTGAGATAAGCCGTATAGTCCATATCAAATTCATTCTTGGACGGCTCCTTTTCTCCCTTATAGACTGCCTGCAGCCAACGGAAAATGGTAAAGACATGATCGGAAGCGCACATATCCAGATGGGCTGACAACTGATAGAGTTCGCTGGTCTTATCCTCGCCTAAAAAGTCCTGATCGACATAGGCAAAATTGAAAAACATTTCCATGACCGGCGTGATCTTTTTTTTGCCCTCCACTGCCTGTAAAAAGCAGTCCCAATACAGTTCATAAAAGACTTTCCCCAGCTGCTTGCGCAAGCGATAAGCGGTCTCATCCTTATTATCTGCATCTTTGACTTTTGCATATGCCACAAAAAGTTCCTGCGTTTCCTGATACTGATCGCCCTCATATCCGGCAAACTGTAAGATATACTCCAGATCTGTCTTGCACTGGCTCTCCGTGGCAGTCTCTTTTTCTGTATTGGACGCATACTCCTGTGCGCAGGAAACCAGCAATTCCTCCTGAAAAATCCCAAGTTCTTTGGCATAGCCTAACTGCTTTTCGATCAGTTTTTTGATCTCGCCATCATCCCCGCCTCTCGCTTTTATACTGCTCTGCAAAGAAAGAGAAGCATGAAAAAGATCACTTCGCACCTCGCTAAAAAGCGCATCCCGGTTGTTGCGCAGATAATTCGTCATTTCCCGGATACCTCTGGCGATTCGATGCATCTGGGCAGATGCCTCCATGATCGAACCGATACAAAGATCCTCATCTGTCTCCATGAGGTTCAGATAAGCATCCAGCGCCCCGCGGATCAGGCTGTTACTATTGTTGATCTCCCAGTTTTCTGCCTTATGCTGCATCTCCAGCGGCGTGATATTTGCCACATCCAAAGACTGCTTTGCATCCACCTTATTGCGGGCACACAAATAAACATACTCCTCATACAAAGTATCCGATAAATTCTGAAACCGGCGAACCTTGTGATACATGTCCGCATAGGCACAGAACAACTGGTGTCTTTGCAAAAGGGCACTGCGCAGAAAAAGCCTGCGCATCTTTGGCTCTGCCGCCAGAAACTGTTTGAGATCGTTTACGCCCTCACAAGGAAAGACATGAAGCGTGACATCCGTACTGGCATAATAATCACAGATAAACCAATCCTGCTCCAAAATACCTATGATGGCATTCGCCCCCAGTGTCGTCTCCTCAAATTCATGCCGTAGGGTAACATTTCCCTCCTGTACGATATACCAGGCACTTACCTTATCTTTTCTCTTTGCTACATTCTCCCCTGCTTTCAGATGAATGACTTCCATCCTCCGCTCCTTTCCACAGTCCAAACCACAAACTACTCCTGCTTCAGACCGCACAATTTATCAACAGAGGAAATGATCTCTATGATCTCCGGTACATAATGTTCATGTTCCGTCATCAAACGATCGATCTCATTTCTCTCACTCTGCACGATCTTCCGGTTATCCTCGATGTGTCCCCTGATCTTTTGTCTGCGTTTTACCAGATTGTGTTTGATCTCCACCATCTCGTCTTCATCTATCAGTGCCCTTGTCTGATCCAGCCAGATCTTACGGTCATACAGATCGATCCTTTGTAAAAGCCGGATGAGGCGGCCATTGAAATACTCCAGATCGTCATTGTTGCGCAGGAATTTTTCCTTTTCCTTGACAGCCGTCACATACTGTTCCCAAGTGTAATTGAGTTCGGTCGAATTGTGCACACCATATTTATCTTTTGTATATTCCACCGCTTTGGTCACGTTGGCATACTTCATGCATACGACATTTAAGAGGTTGATCGCCTGATTCTCATTGCGGGTCGCCTGCCGCATCTGCTTTTGCAGATAAAGACTGCGGAAATAGATGATAAAACCGCCCAGAGCCCCTACGATAAAAAGTACTAAAAAAGCGACCGTCATATCCATCTTTGCCATAAACTGTATCACAAATAAAAGGATCAAAAGCGTTGCGTAGAGTAAAAATAATAAAAGGGATGCCCGCTTGATGATCTTGCGCTCTTTTGTAATATCCTCACGCTCGATCTCCCACTGGTTCTTCTGTGCTTCTAAGATGTTTTTATCCCGACGCACCTTGTCCTGATAACGCTCGTTTTCCAACATTCGATGAATGGTCTGCGGTACATCGTCCTCGTTCTGTTCCATCAAAAGGAACTGGCTGTCCGAAATATTGTAAGAGGCATTCTCATATGCCTGACGCGCAGCATTCAACTGTTCGATATTGGATGCCGCCTCCCGGATCACCTGTCTGGTCTCATCCGGCAGACCCTCGATGGTCTGGATATCCGTCAGATAGGAAGTGACAACACGATATTCTGCCTTTTCTTCCTCGATCTCTTTGGTCAGGGCAATGATCTGCTCACAGGAATCCAAAATGTAGTGTTCTAACTTCTTGGGATCATTCCAATTGTCGATGGTCTCGATCTCCTGATAGACCTTGGCAAAAGCCTCATCGATCTCTTGTTCTTTTTTCCGTTTCTTTCCAAAAAATAACATGCGTTTCTCCCAGATGCCGTCTTTTTAAATGCGGCACAAGTGATTATAATCGACTTTCCAACTGCTTAAGATCGGTCCGATGACCTGTGATCTGCCAGTTTCTGTTGCCAGTGCTTTTTGTATTTTTTCATCGAAAGCATGGATCTCTTCGCGTGTACTGAGCATGGTGACCTCCTCACAGATCTCATTTACCATGTCCTGCGGGATAAAGTATTTGTCAACCAGTTCGTCAAAATGTTTCTGATCCTTGTTGCAGCGCAGGGCTGCCAGCATGGAACGAAGCGACTGCGTTTTGTGGTTGCGCTTGTAGGCTTCCTCAAAGCAAAGAGATGCCTCGCCAAAGAAAAAGAGCCTGCCGTAGGCAACACCAAGATTGTGCCAGATATCTCCTTCAAACACAGTCGGTCCGTGTGTGACCGCCGGATCATCCAACATCTTTTCATATTCAAAAATAGCATCCACGATCTTATCTTTTTCCATCAGACGGTCTGCCCGCATCTTCTGGCATTCGGTCGGACTTTTATTCTCAAAAGAGGCGATTGCCTGCAAGACATCCCGTATCTCTATACTGGTCAGATAACCGCTGTAACTTAGAATCTGTCCGATAAAAATATGTAATGGGGCTTGATTGGATAAGGTATCTAAGAGTTGCTTTTCCAGATCACGCGCTCCCAGTTCCCCACCGATCCAAAGACAGAGTTCCTTGGATGCAAATTCTGCATTTAAAAGATAGACATTGTGTGCAATATAATAACTTAATTCTTCCAAAGAATAGACATTCAGCGCACCATCCTCAATAAAATAAGGATTTGCCGCTATGGATTGTCTACATAAAATCAATTCCCCCATCGGATGCCTCCTTATTCTTCCAGACAGACGGTATGCTCCCAGGTACGGTTGGACGACGGTGCGATCTCACCAAAGCCCAGGTCACGGATCGTGATCTTGATCTTTCGATCTGAGATCGGCTCTGCCGTAATACGGAGCCTGCTGGTCCTGCGTTCTCTTTCTACCATGTCCGTCAACTCCAAGAGTTCCACATGAGCCTCTCTGCTCTCCGGGCGCTGGATCCAGACCTCGATTTCCGGTGTCCCATCCAAAATGACCTCACATTCGCCCACCTCGTCAAACCAGGACTGTCCGGCTGTGATCAGGGTAAAAAACTGCATTTCATTGCCCACAAGCACCTTGAGATAGAGATTTAACTTGAGTTCATTGTCCCCCATATAAACAAAAGGCCAGTCACGCTTTCCATCCTTGATAAAGCCCGCATAACAAGCACCCTTGGAGTAAAGATTCTTTCCCACAAAGACCTTTCTGGCGTGGCAAAGATACTGCAATGATGCCTTCATCCAATCTCCATCAAAACCGTCTCCGATCAGATATACTGCCGAAACGACCTGTCCTTCGATCACATTCTGGGCGATCTTTTGAAACTCGCCGTCTTTTTGGTCTAAGAGTTTGCCATGATTTTTCTGATCCAGGTTGATGACCTGAGGTGTCGTATGTAAATTGCGCTGTAAACGGCAAGACACCATATCCGACTCTGTGTAGTCAAACATAACAACATCGTGTAAAAAGGTCTCCGGCTCCTGACTCAGGGCATAATAGTAAAAACTTTCCCGCCGGTCGATCAGAAGCAATTTGTCTGTCTCGATCCCCAGTTTTACCATGACCGCTGAAAAGAGTTCCATGTATTCCACGTTGACCCGTTCCAGGCAAATAACCAGTTTTTCCAAAGGCATCATAGCCTGGGCACTCCCTGCCAGTGACAGGACACGTTTTAAAAAGATAGCAAGCAGATCACTTGCCGCATACTTTTCATGTTCCATAAAGACTTCTTCCCCGGCTCTCGCCTTGCCAAGAAGGTCTTCTACGCCAAGTGCTTCCCCGGATTTTACACGCACTTTTGCCTCACGTCCGAAAAACCACTGTCCCACGCCCTTTTTCTTGGCAAGTGCGGTCGGAATCTGGTAAGACTCGCTGCCCATGATCGTACTGATCGTCTGTGGCTCTTTCATATGCTGTTGGTAAATGCTGATCATGGTATATTTTTCACTGATATCCATACCAAGATACAAGCCCACATTCTCCTGTTCCATAAGTGCCTCTTATACTGTCGTAAATAGTTCCTTTGTCACCTGATCCAAGCCCTGATATTGCTTCATCAATTCTAACAACTGTCCGTCCTCGTGATAGAGATAAGCATTTTGCATGGCATTCAAAAGATCGTAGCGATCCAGATTGCCCTCCTGTAGATCACTGGAGATGGTCAGATCATCTGCGCATACCGGCAGGTCCGCTACTGCATCTGCATACAGGGCATAATGGATGGTCTCTCCGAAAAAGACAACAAACTGCTTAACGAAAATCCCCTCGTACATCTCGATCATTTCTTCCGTGATCGGCTGCCCCTCATCAAAACGATAAGTGATGGTGATCCGCTCGCCCGGATTGCCCCGGTATTCCACAAAATGTTTGTCATAGAGGTGATACTTGATGATCAGCCTGTGATCGACATTCTTGTAGAACTGGAAATAGACATTCCGCAAGATATAAGACTGTAAGAGTTGATCCAAAAGGGCAAACTCTTTTTCATCTAATGTATCCTTGCCGGATAGATATTTCATGTATGCCAGACTGCAACTTTCCTTTAACTCGATACCCTTGGCAAAATAATATGCCAGATAATCAAACAACTTGTCCGGCACATGCTCTTTGGAAAGCATATAGGCATGCGCCCAGTAGTTCAGATAAGCCTCGATCAGCATGCGGTCTTTGCCACGCGCAAGATAGGAATCATAAATTGGTGCCGTTTCATCCATGCAGTTTTCTGCATATAAGGTCTGGAATAAAATATTTTCTTCCAGCGCCACCACGGACATCTCTTCTGCTTTTGCTGCCTGCCAGAGATAGATCATATCCTGACTTGGTCCCACATAATTTTCTGCCAGATAGGATACCGTTGCCGGCGACGTCTGCTTCTGTCCCAATAAATAGCCGCACAAAGAAAGCAAAAATTCATCTTCCGCAAATTCCGTCGTCAATATCCTTTCGGTACACATCTGTAAGAGCAGGCGGTCATCCACCTGCAATCCATAATAGTCCTGCATAAGGGCATAGGCTCTCTCATAGTCCTGCCGCTGGATAAATAAGGAGATCACAAAGCCTCTGGTCCTTGCATCCAACTGCCCATAGTCCACATGTTCCGCAAAATGTTCTTCCAAGACTTCTTCCCTGCAATGATCCTGTAAAAAACCGATAAAGGCACTGTATTTTTCCTGCTTGTAATGCTTGGAAACCAGCGAAGAATCCAAAAATACCTGCATACGTTTCACATCATCCAGGGTATAGTCTGCCGCTTCTTTTTTCTCTGCAAGATCCGCAAGGATAAAAGGAAGGGAAAGCGGTGACAAATGTTCCAGTCTCTTGATAAAACGCTCCGGATACATGAGTCTTTGCAGGGTATATGCCTTGTGATCGCTGATCAGAGTGCCATTGCCTGTCTCAAGTAATAACTGATACTGTCCCGGCAGGATCGGAATACATGCCTGATGATCCTGTACCGGGATCACGATCGGCATTTCATACTGTTCCTGATAGATAAAGGCGCGCGTGATGTCCGGATAAAGGCAGACCAGTTTTTTCATAAAGACCATACCGGAGATCAGATGTGCCATCTCCTCATCGACGACGCCCATCTCTAAAACATTCTGATAGATGATCGCCAGATTGTCATTCATACGGTTGGCTTTCATCTGCTCGATTGCAAAGAGTTCGATGTTGCGCAGATACTGCTCATAGAGCCCTGGTGCCTTGCGTCTTTCCGATATGATATTGGCATAAAGAAGTGCCTTCTTTTGGTAAGGCAGGTTGCAACTGTAGCGGAAATACATCGTCACCATCTGCGGCAGTTCCTCGGTACTCTTATCCGGCATGGAAAGCATATATGCCTCATACAAGCCACTCAGGCGCAGATCCAGACGGATCGCCTCACGATACCAATCCAGATACTTTTCTTGGAACATCTGATTGCGCAGTAAATAAGAAACCAGCACGGAGAAGGCTTCCTCGCTATGCTCCACTTCGTATGCCTTTTGTGCAATAAAAAAGATATGTGGGTCGAAATCTTTGACATTTTCCATGACATGTAAGATCTGCATTGCCACATCTTTGGTAAATGTCACATGTCTTGCTGCCCAATATAAGATCTTGGTCGCGTGCGGATCAAATGCATGCAAAAGATATGGATCCTGCACATACATGGCATATGCCTCAATATATAAAAACGGTGTGTCGTTATCTGCTTCGATCCATTGTAAAATGGCTTTGAGTTTGCGCGCCGGATTTTCCATATATTCTTCCCGTAAAAAGGATAAGAACCAAAAGAGTCTGACATCCTCCGGATGCTCCCGAAATATGGTCTCGATTTCCTTTGTCAGGCGGTCGACATAAGACTTTTCCTGCTCGATCAGGGTACACAGATATAAAAGATATGCCCAGAGGACGCTCTGCTTGTCTGCAATCTCCCGCTTCATATCGGAAATGATCCACAGTGCTTCCTGCCGCTTCTTTCCTACGATCAGACATTGTGCCTTCATCAGGCGATACCAGGCATTGTTCGGGCGGCGCTCCAACAGTTCATCCAAAATAAGTACCGACCGGTCACACCACTCACCTGTCGTAATCTGGCGGAAGCGATATTGTTTGTAGGTGTCCGTCAGATCTGCCAGACATTGCTTGTCTCTCCGCCATGGGAATTCCTTTTTTTCATCTTCCTGATCAAAGGTCGCCATGATGTCAATGACACGCACTGTCCCCTTACAGGAGAAGGTGATCCGCGCACGATTGATGCCCGCATGCATGCGGTTCTTGTGTATGTAATAATTGAGAAGCATGGTAGAGCCCAGAAAATAATCTGTCGTGATCAGATCTTTTTCCACGGTGACAAAGGGACTGTCACTCTCCACCGCGATCTCAATATAGCCCCATGTATTCTTGGCAACGACTAAGGTCTCCTTGCGGTTCTCACTCACGCGGTAAAACTCTTCCTTGCGCTCGCGCACCGTAAAATCGACAGGATCTTTCAGTCCCACTGCCACCAGAAACTCTTCCAGATTGGCAGAGGACGGCAAAGCCTTGCGATAGCCGGTGTAGACCATGCGGACTGCCTTTTCCTGCCTGGCGATAAACTTTTCAAAAGCCTGTGAATAAAACAACTGCATGGCTTCTGCCCAGTGCCCCTGTGCCAGATTGGCAAAATCGGATAAACTTGCGATCTCGCCTGTAGACGCATAGAGACGGTCTGCCTCAAATTGCACATCAAAAGGAAGGCGACACTCCCTCTGGTTACATACAATGGTAAAATAACCGGTAAGTTGATCCCCTTCTCGATAATCCTGACCCAGCACTTCAAAACGGATCGTTGCTTCCATCCCGTCAAACTGTGGCTTTACGATACGCACATAGGGATTGGAAGAATAGACGATTCCACGGATAGAGACCTCATTGGTAGAGTGCATGGAAAACTCGCCCTGTAGGCGTTCTCCCTGCCTGCCACGCACGGTGACGGTCTCCTCTGAAAATGCTATCTGCGGCCTTCTGTTGTCAAATTTATCTTCTGACATCCGCCAGATTCGTTTTCGCAAAATATGACACCCTTTTCCTGCCGTTTTGTCTTCTGTCGGTTGCAATTTTCGACGCAAAAAGACTATAATGAATTATAAACTATTTAAGAAGGACATGCAATAAACTTTGTCCTTTGCAGGAGGAAAGCATGCTTACACATAAAGACCATTTCCATGGCAGCGACCTAGAAAAAATAGAACAGATCTACGGCATCCGCAAGGAAGATATTGTTAGTTTTTCAGCCAATGTCAATCCCCTTGGCATTTCGCCAAAACTGCGGGAGCATCTGGCAAAACACATCGACTGTATCACGACCTACCCTGACCGGGAATATGCTTCCCTGCGTCAGCGCATGGCAGATTATGTCGGCACGGAAAAGGAAAACATCATTGTCGGCAACGGTTCTACCGAACTGATCTCCCTTTTTATACAGATCGAACACCCAAAAAAAGCCATGATCTTAGGGCCTACCTATTCGGAATACGAAAGAGAGGTTTCTCTTGGTGGGGGGACGACCGTCTACTATCCGCTCAAGGAGGAAAGCGGTTTTAAACTGGATACCACACACTTTACCTCAAAACTGGATGATTCCATTGATCTTTTGATCCTCTGCAATCCAAACAATCCTACCTCCAGTTGCATATCTTTGGACGATATGCGTACCATCTTAGATGTCTGCAAGGAGCACGGTATCTATGTCATGGTCGATGAGACCTATATCGAGTTTGTCGAGGATGTCGCTCATACCAGCGCCGTCTCACTGACCGCCTATTACAACAATATCATCATCCTGCGCGGCACCAGCAAGTTCTTTGCCGCACCGGGTCTGCGTCTCGGCTATGCCATCACCGGCAACGAAGACCTGCTCCGCAATATGAACCAGCGCAAGAATCCTTGGATGATCAATTCGCTTGCTGCGATCGCCGGAGAACTCATGTTTCAGGATGACGAATATATCCGGGCGACCAGAGATCTGATCAGCACGGAGCGCGCCCGTTGTTACAAGACAATGCTGGATTCCAAGCGTTTCCATCCCTACAAGCCGACTGCGAATTTCATGCTCATGCGCATTATGGATGAGGACTTAAACAGCAGCATCCTGTTTGACCGCGCCATCCGCGAAGGGCTTATGATCCGGGACTGCTCGACTTTTCCATTCTTAAATGACAAATACATCCGCTTCTGCTTTATGGATCCTGCGGATAACGACCGTCTCTTGGCTTGTCTCTTACGTTAGATCACTGATTTCATAGGATGCAAAAAGAGAAAGGCGAATGCTGACACGCAAACGCCTTTCTCTTTTTTTATTATTTCTATAAATTATTTATTCTGGAAGTATTCGTGAATGCCCTTTGCAGCAGCCTTTCCTGCGCCCATGGCAAGGATAACTGTCGCTGCACCTGTCACGGCATCACCGCCTGCATAAACGGCTTCTTTGGAAGTCGCGCCGTCGTCCTCACAGATGATGCATCCCCTCTTATTCACGTCAAGTCCTCTGGTCGTAGAAGAAATGAGCGGGTTTGGAGAAGTACCAAGTGACATGATGACGGTATCTGCCTCGATCTCATACTCAGAACCCGGGATCTCAACCGGTCTTCTTCTTCCGGATTCATCCGGCTCGCCCAGTTCCATCTTGATAACGCGAACGCCCTTGACACAACCATTCTCATCTACCAAAATCTCGGTCGGATTCTGCAAAAGATCAAAGATAACGCCCTCTTCTTTTGCATGATGTACTTCTTCCACACGCGCAGGAAGTTCTGCTTCACTACGACGGTAAACGATATGTACTTCTGCGCCCAGACGGAGTGCTGTTCTTGCCGCATCCATTGCAACGTTTCCACCACCGACAACAACGACCTTCTTGCCGCGCGCGATCGGTGTATCATAACCTTCCTTAAATGCCTTCATCAGGTTATTTCTGGTAAGGAATTCATTGGCGGAGAATACACCCTTTGCCTGCTCGCCCGGAATTCCCATAAATCTAGGAAGACCTGCACCGGAACCGATAAAGACTGCCTCAAATCCTTCTTTTTCCATCAACTCATCAATCGTTACGGAACGACCGATGATAACATTTGTCTCGATCTTAACACCAAGAGACTTTACATTTTCTACTTCTGCGGCAACGACCTTGCTCTTTGGCAGACGGAACTCCGGAATACCGTAAACCAGCACACCACCTGCTTCGTGCAGTGCCTCAAAAATAGTAACATCATAGCCAAGTTTTGCCAGATCACCGGCACAGGTAAGTCCTGCAGGGCCGGAACCGATCACAGCAACCTTGTGACCATTCTTTTCGCTAGCGCCCTGTGGCTTGATACCATTTTCTCTTGCCCAGTCAGCAGTGAAACGCTCCAGTTTTCCGATGGAAACGGCCTCACCCTTGATGCCACGGATACACTTGCCTTCACACTGGCTCTCCTGTGGGCAGACACGACCGCAAACAGCCGGAAGTGCAGAAGACTGGCTGATCACTTCATATGCCTTTTCAATATCGCCATCTTTTACGGCTGCGATAAAATCCGGGATCTGAATAGAAACCGGGCATCCCTTGATACACTGTGCATTCTTGCAGTTCAAGCAACGGGATGCTTCTTCCATAGCCTCTTCTTTATTGTAGCCCAAACATACTTCTTCAAAGTTAGTGGCACGAACCTTTGGATCCTGCTCACTGACCGGAACTTTTACTAAAACATCACCCATTACTTGTCACCTCCACACTGTCCGCATCCGCCGTGGTGTGTATCACCTTCCTGTAAAGCAAGCATCGCGCGACCTTCTTCTGTCTTATACTGCTGCTGTCTGGACATAGCCTGATCAAAATCAACCAAGTGACCGTCAAACTCCGGTCCGTCTACACATGCAAATTTTACCTGATCTCCAACAACCAGACGACAAGCACCGCACATACCGGTACCGTCTACCATGATCGGATTCATAGATACGATCGTCGGGATACCAAGTTCTTTGGTAAGTTTGCAGACGAATTTCATCATGATCATAGGTCCGATGGCTACGCACCAGTTGAACTCCTGCCCCTCGTCTACGAGAGCCTGCAACTGATTGGTTCCCATTCCATGGAATCCATAAGAACCGTCATCTGTTGTAACGCAAAGTTGTGTGGCAACCTCGCGCATTTCATCCACATAGAACAAAAGATCCTTGGTACGAGATCCCATGATCACGGTCGTTTCTACGCCATGCTCCTTTAACCATTTTACCTGTGGATAGATCGGTGCGGTCCCCACGCCGCCCGCGATAAAGACAATCTTTTTCTTCTTTGTCTCTTCGAGGTTCTCCTCTACACACAGTTCTGACGGTTGTCCCAGCGGACCTACAAAGTCCATAAAGGCATCTCCCACAGCAAGGTGTGACATTCTCTCTGTGGATGCGCCCACGGTCTGGAATACGATTGTGATCGTACCAGCCTCTCTGTCATAATCGCAGATCGTCAGCGGGATTCTCTCTCCCACTTCATCGATCTTGGCGATAATGAACTGTCCCGGCAGACAATTATCTGCCACTCTCGGTGCCTTCACATCCATCAAGAAAATCTTGTCAGCAAGTTTTTCTTTTTTTACGATTGGATACATAGTTTTCCTCCCATTTTCTTATTTTCTATTTGATATGCCGATCCTTGGCGGATCTCGCGCCTCCTATGTGGAATGCACAGCATATAAAATACGATGCTTCTGTTAAATCTGTGTTAAGCCTGCCTTTAACTAAAGTAAACCAACTCGTCCTGTGGTTTTTCTGCCGCTTTCATCTCGATCGGGTAAAGGATCGGTCCCTTGCCCTTATATTCTCTTGCAAATTCAACTTTGATACGTGCAGTCAGGTCGATCCAGGATCGATGCTCTGGTGTATTCTCCAATCCGGTCTTACACATCATGCCAAGGAATGTAATATCCTCCACGCAACAGGTCATAGCAAAACGTCCCGGCACGATCACTCCGCGCTTTAACTTGCCGTCCTTTGGATTGTAGACCAGTCCTAAGAAATGCACTTTCTTGCCATCATATTTCTTTGGATTTTCCATGCAGTCCATAAACCAGAGGGCATAATCTGCATCGGAAATCTCGATCACATCTGCATTGATGTCAAAAGGAAGTTCTTCCTCACGATCATCGATCGTGCCGTCGGCTCTCTCATAAACGATCTGTGCCGGACGGTTGACTGCCTTGATATTACCACGGAACTTGCTCTTTGGCGTGTTGTCATCGCAGCGGTTGAAGATAACAACCTCTGCCTGGAAGAATTGTTCCATCATCATGGAACGCATATTTGCCATATACATCTCAAAAGTCGTTGCATCCACGGTAGCGAGAGACTGCACGATCACCCAATTCTTTGGAAGATTCATCTCATAGACTTCACCTACGCCCCATGTTCCATTGTATTCAATGAAAACAGCATCCGGGCGATAGAGGTCTGCAATTTCCTGCAAATGCTCTGTATTAAACTCTGCTTCTGTATCAATGGTTGCGACAGATGCGTTGATCGTCTTTAACTTTTCGGTGTCATACTCCACATCGCCGTCTTCGCAGGCAATGATGAGAATACGGTCATCATCTTCAGCAAAACCATTTTCAAATAGGGTTTCCTGGATCAAAGTGGTCTTGCCACTGTCCATAAAACCCGTGAAAAAATATACCGGTATTTCTGCCATAATCTTTCCTCTTTCTTATAATTCTATGTCCTATCAGAAGATAGGGTATCGCCATATTTAGGCGATACCGAAGAGTTCCTCTAACTGATGTTCGTCAATATCTGTACCGATAACAACCAGACGTCCTGTATAGTCCGGCTCACCGGTACGCAATTCGTACTCGCCATCTACCAGATCGAAGTAGATCCATGTGCCGTCGGTAGACTGTACCATACCCTTGGAGCGGATAACGGTTCCGTAATCTTCTGTCTCAGCGAATGCCTTGAGGGCATTTTCAATCGTTGCACGTTCAAAGATGTGCGGTGTCTCCTTGCCCCAACTTGTGAATATGTCATCTGCATGATGATGGTGGTGGTCATGATCGTGGTCATGACATCCGCAAGTGCAGCCCTCGCCATGGTCATGATGATGCTCGTGCTCATGATCGTGATCGTGGTGATGCTCGTGCTCATCATGGTCATGATCGTGATGGTGCTCGTGTTCTTCGTGATCATGATCGTGGTGATGTTCGTGTTCTTCATGGTCGTGATCGTGGTGATGTTCGTGTTCTTCATGGTCGTGATCGTGATGATGCTCATGCTCATGTGCCTCGTGCGCTGCCTCTGCCAAAGTTTTCATTTCCAGATTGTCCTGACCTTCGATCACTTTTAAGATCTGGCTACCCTGTATCTCATCCCAAGGTGTTGTAATGATGGCTGCCTTTGGATTGAGGGTCTGGATCTGCTTTACACAAAACTCCAACTGGTCAGGACTTGCCTTCTGGCTTCTGCTCAGTACAACGGTGGTCGCATATTCGATCTGGTTGTTGAAGAACTCGCCAAATGCCTTCATCTGCTTGGAAGCCTTTAAGGCATTGACAACCGTAACCAAAGCATTGACCTTGACGTCATGCGTCTTTTCCAGATCAATGACAGATGCCATAACATCGGATAACTTGCCGACACCGGACGGCTCGATCAAAATACGATCCGGTGAAAACTTGTCTAAAACTTCCTGTAAATTCTTTGCAAAATCTCCTACCAAAGAGCAACAGATACAGCCGGAATTCATCTCGGAAATCTCAATACCGGAGTCCTTCAAAAAACCTCCGTCGATACCTACTTCACCAAACTCATTCTCTATCAATACAAGTTTCTCGCCAGTATAGACTTCATCGATCATCTTTTTGATGAAAGTTGTCTTACCTGCTCCTAAAAATCCAGAAATAATGTCAATTTTTGTCATAATTTCATCCTTCTTTCTCTTGACTTTCTGCTTATAAATATAGCAACATATATTATAGCATAAATCCATTTGTGTACAATGGTCGAAATTTTCCTTTTGTGGAAAAATTCATTGTATAAAAATGCCAAAAATAAGGAAAAGAAAAGGGAGGAATTTTCATGAATCCAAAGAAAGAACACCAGAAAGTCTTAGCCGACCAGTTGATCAAAAATCTGGCAAAGAGAAATATGGAAGGTTATTACTGCACATCCGCAGATGAGGCTTGCAAATTAGCATCCTCTATGCTTGAGTCGGGCTCCTCTGTAACTTGGGGTGGAACCATGACGATGGGCGAGATTGGCTTGGATAAAACGATTGCCGAGCGCACAGATCTTGTCGTATATGATCGTTCCAAGGCTGGCTCCCAGGAGGAAGTCGATGAAATCTATCGCAAGGCTTTTTCTGCTGACAACTACATCATGAGTGCCAATGCCATCTCACTGGATGGGGAACTCGTCAATATCGATGGTACCGGCAATCGTGTAGCCGCACTCATCTTTGGACCAAAACAGGTCATCGTCATCGCCGGCATGAACAAAGTCTGCCGCGATTTGGAAACTGCCATGGTGCGTGCAAGAAACATTGCTTCTCCGCCAAATGCTATCCGCTTTGGTAAAAAAACACCTTGCACCGCAAGCGGAAAATGCGGCGACTGCCTGTCTCCTGACTGCATCTGCAACCAGATCGTTATCACCAGAAACAGCCGAGATACCGGCAGGATCAAAGTCATTTTAGTAGAGGGTGAATGGGGATATTAAATACGATTTAGATCAAAAAATACTTGCCAGTTTTTGGTATCTTCTACCAAGACTGGCAAGTATTTTATTTATAGCCCAGATATTCTAAAAATCCTTGGCAGCCAGCGATAATATCATGGTAGGTCGCATCAAAATCTCCTGTGTACCAGGGATCTGCTACATCTGCCGCTTCTACTAACTGCTGATGCTTTGCATAATCTGCAAAAGAAAGCATCTTGTAGATCTTTTGGTCGGGATCTTCTCCTCCGGCGATCCGCGTCATGTTGCGGATATTGGCAGAGTCCATCCCGATCAGATAGTCATAGTAATCATAATCCTCTCGCCGCATCTGCCTTGCAAGGTGCGGTACCAAAGGAATCCCCTCTTGTGCAAGTTTATTCCGCGTACCATAATGCGGTGGATTGCCGATCTCCTCACGGCTTGTCGCCGCGGAATCAATTTCAAATTGTGACATCAGCCCACGGTCAGCAACCATGTGGGTCAATACGCTTTCTGCCATGGTGGAACGGCAAATGTTGCCGTGGCAGATGAATAAAACTCTAATCATAAATTTCTCCTATCATAAAAAGCCGAGAAATGCCGTGTTTTGGTGCATTTTGCCGACTTGTTTCTTCTAATATAAAAGTTACATTTTAAGTGCCGATTTTGCAAAATATGACAAAACGGTGCAATTCACACCCCTCATTCGTAGTAAAATCGTAGTCAAAATTTTCGGGATTACTACTCTGGATTTTGCACCCCCTTTGGAGTATTTCTAAACCGAGGGGTGCATCGTTAAAAGGTATATTTTTCCTATTTCACGGACGTTAAAATTCCATCAAGGAATTTGATTTCATTACATCGCATCTGCTCTGTGAAAGCACTATATACATCTATCCCGATCGGAATCTGAAATCCATGCTTGATGAGACAAATATCCTCTCGTGCCTCTACATTCTTCTCATAAGTCGAACCACGATTGAGCCACATAATAGCATCTTCTTCCTCTCCCATTTCAGGATAAAAATAAAATCCCTTCTTGGCATCAAATCGGAACATATATGCCAATACCTGCAGATAGTCCTTGTTTCCAATATTATCAATCGGTTTGTACTTCGCATCTGCAATCACTCGTGCCTCTGAGTCTCTGCTGATGAAGTCTGGGTAGATAAGCCCGCGATTATGGTCAAACAAACGCTGAGAACCTTTTGTAGCTTTGTTCATCGGATGATAGAAAATCTCGTCCACAATCGAATTCATATACTCTTCCCAGAGCCATGCGCCATCAAAGAGCAATCCATATACCTTCTTGCTTCCCATTCCAATCTGATGTTTCTGATGCTGTAAGATAAGTAGACACAAGTTCTGCAGTTCACGATATTCTCGGTAATATGCGTGTCTAATGGTATTGGTCTTATTTGCATCGATAATCTTCTGTCGGTTACACATCTCGTAGTTAGGAGTGGCCGCTACAACATCATTCACCTCATCCTTAGCCTGTGCAAGCAGTTTATGTCCGTATGGCTTATGTTTGATAAACTCCACTGTATGACGGATTAATTCCATCAAATCATTATCAAAGGAATGCTCCCTCTGCGAATATGCTACATTACCAACAAACGGTGTATTCTTAACAATGTGTCTCGCTATATCTATCGTTCCCTTAACATTGCTGTCATTGTATGTTTTTCTCACATAAGTCTTAAAGACACCCTTACGCATGGCACTCTTTAAGTAATGCGGGAAGATAAAAACAAGCAGATTGAAAACACGATCATCATTGTTCGCATCTGTTTCCAAATCCACAATATTCGGGACATCAAATACTCTCTCAAGCAAATATTGAAACAGGAAATCCTGCCCGTTACCACTAAATCTTGATTCAACTATGAGTTTCTCATCTCCAAGTCCCATGAAGCCCATGATGTTGCTCGATAAATAATAATTGTTTACACTCTGTAAAATCATCTGGTCTTTTGTGATATCATCTGCATCTCTAAGAATTTCCGGGAATACAAATATCCCTTCATTCTCCAACTGCTCCAAAGTTTTATCTGCAATTTTGCTTGTCAGAAGTGATATGCCAGACAATGACTCCTTATGTATTCTCGAATTATCTTTTATTTTAATTCGGCTCATCTACATCAACTCCATCCGACTTCCCTTGGTTATATGCTTTCTTAAATCGCTCCATAATAC
>CAVGHS010000004.1:21886-48879 GCA_963629085.1 bacterium | reverse complement strand
GATTATACTGTTACCGTACAGACTTCGGATGGGACGCAGGAATTTACAGGAAGTCTTTTGCTCAAAGAAACCGACGGCAAATGGCTGGTGGATGACATTACAAAGAAATAATAGCACTTTGCAACACAGGACACTTTTTCTGGTTAAAAGGTGTCCTTTTTTTGTGCCCTGACAGACAGTAGAATACAAGTAGAAATCAAAAATGGGGGTAGCAAATGAAGTATTATTTAGCAATTGATATTGGCGCATCCAGCGGACGCCATATGTTAAGTTGGATAGAAGACGGCAAGATGCGCTTGCAGGAAGTCTACCGTTTTTATAATGGCATGGATCAGGTGGACGGACACCTTTGCTGGGATCTTGAGCGTCTGTTTGCCGAGATTGTCGCCGGTATGAAAGAGTGTAAGAAGATCGGAAAGATTCCGACCTCTATGGGGATTGATACCTGGGCGGTCGATTATGTGCTCTTGGATGATCAGGATCAGGTACTGGGAAATACCTATGCCTATCGCGACAGCCGGACCGAGGGTATGGATGCTCTGGTTTACGAAAAGATCCCGCAGGAAGATCTGTATGCCAAGACCGGTATCCAGAAACAGATCTTCAATTCCATCTATCAGTTGATGGCACACAAGACGCAGGAGGCAGACCTGCTTGGCAAAGCCAAGACCTTCCTCATGATCCCGGATTATTTCCACTTCCTGCTCACGGGCGTAAAGAAACAGGAATATACCAATGCATCCACGACCCAGTTGGTCAATGCAAAGACAAACGATTGGGATTACGACCTGATCGCGAAACTGGGCTATCCGAGAGACATCTTTTTGCCAATCGAAATGCCGGGTACAGAGGTCGGACACTTGAGCCGGACGATACAGGATCAAGTGGGCTTTGATTGCAGCGTGGTACTTCCGGCAACACACGATACGGGATCTGCGGTCATGGCAGTGCCGAGTCTTTCGGACGATACGCTCTACATCAGTTCCGGCACATGGTCTTTGATGGGATGTGAATTAAAGACAGCAAATTGCAGTCCGGACAGTATGGCGTGCAATTTCACAAATGAAGGTGGCTATGACCATCGTTACCGCTATCTGAAAAATATCATGGGACTTTGGATGATCCAGTCCGTGCGCAAGGAGTTATCCCCGGATGAGGGCTTTGGTTCCATTTGCCAACATGCAGCGACAGAGACGATCGCTTCCATTGTGGATGCCAATGATGACCGCTTCTTAGCACCACAGAATATGACAGCAGAAGTGCAGGCGGCTTGCCGGGAGTCCGGACAGGAAGTGCCGGAGGGCATCTATCAGGTGGCAGCCGTGATCTACAACAGTCTTGCCGGATGTTATGCCGATACGGTCAGGGAGATCGAGCAGATCGAGCATGTGACTTATCCGTGTATCAACATTGTAGGTGGTGGCGCCAATGCCGCTTACCTGAATAAACTTACGGCAAAGGCTACCGGAAAAACGGTCTATGCAGGTCCGACGGAGGCGACAGCCATCGGTAATATCATGGCGCAGATGATCGCCGCGGGCGAATTGCAAGACTTGGCAGAAGCAAGAAAATGTGTATTCCATTCATTTGAAATAAAGGAGGAAAAAGGATGTTAGTTGAAACAAAAGCAAGAGTTGGTGTATTTGCCATCGCATTGGGAGCCTATTTACCACAGTTCCCATCACTGGTTCCTGAATTTGAAGGACAGTTTGCAGATTTTAAAAAGACCATACCGGACAGTGTTGAATTGGTAGATGGCGGCATTGTTACAACCAAAGAGGCAGCCATGGCAGCCGGAGACAAGTTCCGTGCAGCAGATGTTGACCTTGTTATCTTACAGATGCTTACCTATGCGACCAGTTACAATATGCTTCCGGCGATCCGTGACCTGAATGTACCGGTCGTACTGGTCAATGTGCAAAAGAAAAAGGCACCGGACTATGCCAATACCGATACCGCCACCTGGTTGGGTGAACTCTATGCCTGCGGTGCTGTTGGTGAAATGGTCGCAGACCTGGAGCGTGCCGGGAAGAGACATGCCGTTATCACAGGTGTGGTTGAAGGCGGCGATCCGGAAGTTGCAAAGCAGATTGCTGAGTGGTGCACCGCAGCACAGGTAAGACGCAGATTCCGCGATACCAATATCGCCCAGATCGGTCGTCCGTATCCGGGCATGATGGATCTGTATATCGACGAGACCAATCTTTACAACCGCATGGGCTTATACACCAAGCAGTTTGACTGGGAAAAAATGTGGGCAATCGCAGATGATATCACAGATGAGGATGCCATCCGTGCCAAGGCAGAAGATATCTTAGATAGTTTTGACATCGAAGGCGGTGCGACCGTTGAGACTGTCTGGGAAATGGCAAAATATGTGGTCGCTTTTGAAAAATGGGTCAAGGATGAGCAGTTAGCACTGGTTGCTTCCCATTACGATGGTTTTGCCCAGGGCGTTGCCGGCAAACTGGACTCTATGCTGATCCCGGCATTTTCTATGTTGATCAAGCAGGGAACCGCATGTGCCGTCGAGGGTGATATCAAGGTCGCTATGGCAATGAGCATCTTAAAGACCATTGCCGGAACCGGTCAGTTGTCTGAGATGTATTCTATCGACTTTAATGAGGATATCTGCATCATCGGACATTCGGGTTCAGGCGATGCTGATATTTCCGTAGAGAAAAAGCCGACCATGAAGATCGTGCCGGTATTCCATGGAAAGACCGGCGGCGGTTATCTGACCCAGTTCTATCCACCGGCAGGCGATGTCACCTATCTTGCCATCACACAGGACAAGGACGGACATTTTAAGTTCGTTGTGGCAGAGGGTGTCAATGAGGAAGGACCGATCTTTACCTTTGGAGATACCAATATGAGAACGCGCTTCTCGATCGGCGCCAGAGAGTTCTGCAACCGTTGGAGTGAAGCAGGACCGACCCACCATATGGCAGCAGCCATTGGCAGACATATCGATGTCATTGAAAAGGTCGGAAAGATCTTAGACATTCCGGTAGAAGTAGTTTGTAGATAAAATATATTTATATAGAAGAGAGGAATTGAAAATGAAATTTTTAGATGCAGAATTCGTACAGGGCTTTATCCGTATGGCAAATGATGGCTGGGAACAGGGATGGCATGAGAGAAATGGTGGAAACCTTTCCTACCGTGTAAAACCGGAAGAGGTAGAGTCTGTCAAAGAGAACTTTGAGCCAAAGGAATGGCAGCCGATCGGCACCAGTGTGCCAAACCTTGCAGGAGAGTATTTCCTTGTCACAGGCAGTGGCAAATATTTCCGCAATGTCATCATCAAGCCGGAAGATTCCATCTGTATGATCGAACTGGATCAGGCAGGCGAGAATTACCGTATCGTCTGGGGACTTGTCAATGGCGGCAGACCAACCTCTGAACTCCCAAGCCACCTGATGAATCTGGAAGTAAAGAAATTGCAGGATCCGAAGTATCGTGTGGTTTATCACGCACATACGACCAACATCATTGCTCTTACTTTTGTACTTCCACTGGAGGACAAGGTATTTACCAGAGAGTTGTGGGAAATGGCAACCGAGTGTCCGGTCGTATTCCCGGATGGTATCGGCGTTGTACCTTGGATGGTTCCGGGCGGCAGAGAGATCGCCGTTGCGACCAGTGAACTCATGAAGAAATATGATCTTGCCATCTGGGCACATCATGGTACTTTTGCAGCAGGCGAAGATTTTGATCTGACCTTTGGACTCATGCACACCGCAGAAAAGTCCGCTGAAATCCTGGTCAAGATGCTGTCTATGCAGCCGACGAAACGTCAGACCATTACACCGGATGATTTCCGTCATCTGGCAAAAGATTTCGGGGTAACCCTCCCGGAAGAGTTCTTATATGAAAAATAAGATCGTATATAAGATAGGTAGAATATAGAAGAAAAAAGAAGTCCGAAAATGCTAGTCATGTTCGGACTTCTTTGTTATAATGGGTGGGCTTTATATAGAACAGAGGAGGATAGAAGGAGTTAAAGTGCAAAAGACAGTAGGGAAAAACAGCATTGATTTTGGACAAGACGGGATCATGCACATCCTGTTTCGGCTGGCTCCGCCGGTCATGGCAGCACAACTGATACAGGCACTTTACAACATCATAGACAGTTTTTTTATCGGACGTTATTCTGAGGCGGGGCTTACAGCTCTCTCGATCATTTATCCGGTGCAACTGCTTATGATCGCTCTTGCGGTCGGAACCGGCGTAGGCATCAACACCCTGATTCCGCATTTCATGGGCTTGGGACAAAAGAAAGAGGCAGAGGAAGTGGCTGGAACAGCAGCCCTGATCGGTCTGGGAAACTGGATCGTCTTTGCGGCGGTCTGTGTTCTGATCATGCCGGGCTTTGCCAGACTTTCGACCAACTCTGCGGAGGTCATCCGTCAGGTAGTAGTCTATGGGCGGATCGTCTGTCTCTTTAGTTTTGGACTGTTTTTAGAAAGTATGTGGACCAAAGTCCTACAGGCAGAAGGGGATATGATGACGCCTACGATCGCACAGATCTGTGGGGCGATCACCAATATCGTTTTGGATCCCCTGCTTATCTTTGGCATGTTTGGTCTGCCGGAGTTGGGCATAGCCGGAGCCGCGATCGCGACCGTGTGTGGTCAGATCGTTGCGGCACTCATCGTGATGAAAAAAGGATTTCGCCGATCACCCGCACTACATACTTATCCGGCTTATATCCGCAGGATCTACACCTGTGGTTTCCCCAATATCCTGATGCAGTCTGCCTATACCTTTTACATCTTTGGATTTAACATGATCTTAAAAGGTTTTTCAGATCAGGCGGTGACGGTGCTGGGACTTTACTACAAGTGGCAGTCGATCTTCTTTATCCCCTTAGGGGCAATGCAGACCTGTATCGTGCCGGTGCTTTCCTTTAATTATGCGTCGGCGAGTTATGACCGCTGCAAAAGGACACTGCTGGATGCAGTATTGCTTGGCATGGCACTTATGGCGATAGGAACTCTTTGCTTTGAGGTCATACCGGGGCAATTATTATCCTTCTTCTCTGGTGATGTACGCGTGATCGAGATCGGGATCGTAGCCTTTCGGATCATCGGGATCAGTTTTATCCCCTTGGTCTCATCCCTGATCTTTCCGGTCTATTTTCAGGCGATCGGCGCACCCATTAAGAGTTCCGTTCTTACGATCGTCAGGACGGTGGTCTTGTTTGTGCCTTTAGGCTGGGTATTTGCACACTTTGGATTAAACGCATTTTGGCTGACCTATCCTCTGACAGAAATAATTACGATGATCACAGGTTATGTACTATATCGAAAGCAACTCAAGCAGATGAAACCTGCAAAATTGGGTTAGGAAAGGAAACATTATGGACAAAAAAGAATGGAAACAGGCTAAAAAAGCCTACAAAAAGGCAAAACACCGTGCGATCCGTCCTTGGAAAGGCATGAGCATTTTTTCTGCTATCTTTGCGGTTATCTTTATCGCAGTCTTTGTAATTTGCTCTACATTTGACAATACCTTAGCAGCATTTACCGGCGGTACTTTCTGGAAACTGGAAAATGAGGATGCGGATGCACAGTACTTCACGTCAGACTTTGACAAGGTGGAGGACAACGTAGCATACGGCACAGATCTGTGTCAGCGTGTGGAAGCAGAGGGGGCAGCCCTTCTTATGAATGAAAATGACGCACTTCCTTTGAAAGAGGGAGCCAAGGTCAGTACATTCTCCAATTCCAGCGTAAACATTGTTTATGGTGGAACCGGATCAGGAAATATTGACGCATCTTCCGCTGATACCTGGAAGGATGCTTTGGAGAGTGCAGGATTTTCGGTAAACAAGAAATTATGGGATTTCTACGAATCCGGTGACGGTGCAGAATATGCATCCGACCGTGGCGGTACGGTAACGACCGCAGGGGCAACGACATCCGAGGTACCTTGGGATGTCTACACGGATGATGTCAAGAAATCCGTAGAAAAATATGGCGATGCAGCCCTTGTCATGATCTCCCGTGTGGGTGGCGAAGGTGCTGACGCAACTTATGACGAGAGCAATTATCTGGCATTGGATGACAATGAAAAAGACATGCTTTCCAATCTGGCACAGATGAAAAAGGACGGACAGATCAAAAAGGTCGTTCTCCTGATCAACTCTGCCAATGCTTTACAGGTAGATTTCTTAAAGGATAATACCTATGACATTGACGCTGTACTTTGGATCGGCGATGTCGGTATCAGCGGTATCAATGCTGTTGCAGACATTTTGGCAGGCAAGGTCAATCCATCCGGTAGTCTGGTAGATACTTACTGCTACGACAATTATTCATCCCCGGCGATGGCAAACTTTACACCGGTCCAGTATGAAGGCTACGAAGAAGGCGTGATCCCGGACAGTGCAGATACCTATATGATCTATCAGGAAGGTATCTATGTCGGCTACAAGTATTATGAGACCCGTTATGAGGATGGGGTGATGCAGACCGGTTCCGCAGGCGACTATGTTTACGGGGACAATGTGGCATTCCCATTTGGTTATGGTCTTTCTTACACGACCTTTGACTATAGCAACTACAGCCTTTCTTATGATGAGGCAAATCATCAGTACCATGCCAAGGTTACCGTTACCAATACCGGTAAAGTGGCTGGTAAGGAAACCGTACAACTTTATGTGCAGTCTCCGTATACGACTTATGATGTTGAGAATAAAGTGGAAAAGGCATCCGTATCTCTGGTCGGCTTTGATAAGACACAGGAGTTGGAGCCGGGCGAATCTCAGGAACTCGAGATCGTCGTAGATGGCGCAGATATTGCATCCTATGATGCTTATGGCGCTGAGACTTATATTTTAGACGCTGGAACATATTACTTTACGGCAGCGACAGATGCACACAATGCTGTAAACAACATTCTGGCAGCCAAGGGCTATGGCACAGAAAATGGTATGGACGGACAGGGAAATGCAGCCCTTGTAGGTGCATGGAACAATCCGACATTAGATACCACGACTTATGCTGTTTCTGCCAATGGTACAGAGATCACCAACCAGTTGTCTGATGCAGATCTCAACCTCTATGAAGGCAGCGAGCAGAATGTGACTTATCTCAGCCGTAGCGATTGGGAAGGAACCTGGCCGACAGATACCGTAAAGATCGCCCTGACAGATCAGTTGATCGACGATCTGCAACTGGTACAGTATGATGCCGCAGACTATGACGAGGTGGAAATGCCGACCATGGGGGCAGCACAGGAATTGACCCTTTATGATATGATCGGTCTGGATTATGAGGATCCACAGTGGGACGCCTTACTTGATCAGTTGACCTTTGATGAAATGGTTTCCCTGATCGGTGATTCCTTCCACTGGACCATGCCGGTAGAATCAGTACAGGCACCGGGATCCCGTGATGAGAATGGGCCACAGGGACTGACAGCATCCCTCTTTAATGCGGATTCTTCCAAGATGGCTGCAACAGCCTTTACCTCCGAAGATGTCATGGCAGCAACCTTTAACCGTGACCTTATGACGGAGATCGGAAAGGTGATCGGTAACGACTGCTTATCCGCAAACGTAGCCGTATTATACGGACCTGGAAATAACATCCATCGTTCTCCGTTTGGCGGACGAAACTTCGAGTATTATTCCGAAGACGGATTCCTGTCCGGCGAGATGTCACTCTACGAAGTGGCAGCCATTGAGTCCAAGGGCGTGCATGTCGTTATGAAGCACTTTGCCTTAAATGACTGTGAACAGGATCGTATCGGACTTGGTGTATGGCTTCCGGAGCAGGCAGCCAGAGAGATCTATCTGAAAGCCTTCCAGGCACCGATCGAAGAAGGCAATGGTGGTGGTGTCATGGTTGCATATACACGTTGGGGCGCTATCTGGTCCGGCGGCAACAAGGGGCTGATGACCGGCATCCTGCGTAATGAGTGGGGCAGCCAGGGACTTACCATCACGGATAATGTACTGACCAAGTATGTCAACGGTGTGGATGGTCTGATGGCAGGTGGTATCTCAACCTTTGATGCCATGCTTCCATACATTACCAACCAGTTGCCGGAATATGAAAATGATCCGGTCGTGGTAAATGCTATGCGCGAGGCTTGCCACCATGACTTATATGCACTTGCCAATTCCGTAGCCATGAATGGCGTGGGCGAAAATACCCTGGTCAAGGCAGTGGAACTGAAACTGGTGCGCATTGTAAGAATTGTTATGATCGCCTTTATCCTCTTGTTTGTGGTATCTTTGCTACTCTTCATCAAGAAGAAAAAGGAATTTAAAAAGAGTCAGGAATACGTTGCTTTTCAGGAGGCAAAGAAAGCGCGTAAGCATAAATAAGACATAAAAAGTAAAAATATTACCAATCCAAAGGTCTGGTGTTTCTGGGAAACGCCGGACCTTTTACCATATATACCAAAAAAAGTACCACTTAGGTAAAATCCATTGTGCATTTTGGGCACAGATTTTAAAATATGTGTATCAATTCTAAAGAAAGTGTGAATTTTTTTAGAATGCTATTTTAAAATTCAAAGGAGGTTGCTATGAAACGAGCAAAAACAGCAGGAAAATTTCCTGTACTGTGGACGATTCTTTCCGTTCTTTGCCTTATTCTGTTGATCGCATCTATCGTAGGAAACTACATTGCATCACAGTATGCCAGTGTTATCAACATTCGTTTCCAGACAGAGACTACCAAGTTAGTTGCTGACAAGAGTGATGATACAGACACAGAATATTTCAAGAGCGACTATGACTCCACAGATGAGTTACAAAAAGCAGACAAAGACGTTGCTGAGCGTCTGACTGAGGAAGGTAGTGTTCTTTTAAAGAACGATAACAATACACTTCCATTGGAGACAAGCGAGTCATCCAAGGCAAAGGTCAGCGTATTTGGTCATTCCAGCATTGACATCATCCCATGTGGAACAGGTTCCGCAGATATTGATGCTACCGATGCACCAACCTTAAAGGAAGCGTTAGAGTCTCGTAACTTAGAAGTAAATGAAACTCTTTGGAACTTCTATGAGGACAATAGAGACAATTATCAGACAAATCCAAAGAAGGGTGATCAGGGTATCCGTACCGGTGATGGTACTGTTCAGGGTGTTTACACAGTAAACGAGATCCCTTGGAGCGCATACTCAAGTGAAGCAAAATCATCTATCTCTTCTTACAATGATGCAGCTATCGTTGTTATCTCACGTATCGGTGGAGAGATGTTTGATATTCCTTCTTCTTTGGATGATCCACAGGAAAATGATGACGGAAACATGCTTTCCCTGACTTACAACGAGCAGGAACTGCTTCGTCAGGTTTCCAGCCAGTTCTCTAAGACCATCGTATTGATCAACTCAACAAACGCTATGGAGATGGACTTCATGGATCAGGCTGAGTATGGCGTAGATGCTGCTCTTTGGATCGGTTATACAGGTGTGCAGGGACTTTACGGTGTTGCTGATCTTTTGGTTGGTAACTCTAACCCAAGTGGTCGTCTGGTAGATACTTACTGCATCGACAACACAACCGCTCCATCTATGGTAAACATGTATGGAGATACCTGGACAAATGCATCTGATTATACAGATCTTGACTTCCAGCAGTTAGACGGAAATCTTTACTACAACGTATATCAGGAAGGTATCTATGTTGGATATCGTTATTATGAGACACGTTATGAGGATACCGTTCTTGGTACCGCAGGTGTTGGCAATTACGATTATGCAAGCACTGTAAAATATCCATTTGGTTATGGACTTTCTTACACCAATTTTGAATATTCTAACTTCTCAGCAGAGGAAAAGGATGATTCCTTCGATCTGCATGTGACAGTTACCAATACCGGTGATGTAGCAGGTAAGGATGTTGTAGAAGCATACTTCCAGTCACCATATACCGATTACGACAAGGAAAATGGTATTGAAAAGTCAGCCGTAGAACTTTGCGGATTTGACAAGACAAAAGAATTAAAGCCGGGCGAGAGCCAGGATATCACGATTTCCGTGGATAAGAAGGAACTTCGTACATACGATTCCAACAATGCCGAGACTTACATCTTAGATGCCGGTGATTACTACTTCACAGCAGCAACCGATGTTCACGAAGCATTGAACAACATTTTGGCAGCAAAGGCTGCTGACGGCGTTTCCGTAAACACAGGCGCTATGACCTCTGCCGGAGATGCATCTTTCACTTACAAGTGGACAAACGAAAAGTTAGATGACAAGACATACTCTGTATCTAACGATGGCGAAAAAGATTATGAGATCACCAACCAGTTTGATGGCGCAGACCTCAATAAAATCGATGATGGTGCACAGAGCATCACCTATGTATCCAGAAGCAACTGGGCAGATACCATGCCTACCGAAAAGGTAACACTTGCATTGTCACAGTCTATGCATGATGAAATGACAGGTATCAAAGAATATGTGCCGGAAGAGACAGACGAAGAAATGCCTACCATGGGCAAGTCCGGTTCTATGACGCTGGCTCAGATGATCGGTAAAGATTATGATGATCCGGATTGGGATGACCTGCTGGATCAGTTGACTTACGAAGAAATGACAGAGTTGATCGGTCTTGGTTACCACTCAACCGCTGCTATCGCATCTGTTGCTAAGCCGGCAACTGTTGACGAGAATGGTCCTCAGGGATTCACAAAGAAACTTTCCGGTGTCGGCGGATCTATCTGTGCATATACAGATGAGAACATCATGGCTGCTACCTGGAATGTAGAACTGATGGAAGAAGTTGGACAGCACATCGGTGAAGATACCATGGCTGCCGGTGGATCCGGACTTTACGGACCTGCTATGAACACCCACCGTTCTCCATACGCAGGACGTGATTTTGAGTACTACTCAGAAGATGGTTTCCTTGCAGGAAAGATCGCTGCTGCCGAAGTAACCGGTATCCAGAGCAAGGGTGTATATGTTTACATCAAGCATTTTGCATTGAATGATAGCGAGACAAACTGCCGTTGTATTTCAACATTTGCAAACGAGCAGGCAATCCGTGAAATCTACTTACAGCCATTCGAACATGCCGTGATCGAAGGCGGTGCATACAACGTTATGAACGCATTCGCAAGAATCGGTGTGACCTGGTGTGGTGCAAGCAAGAACCTCATGACCAATGTTCTTAGAAACGAATGGGGACTTCGCGGATTCGGTATCACAGACTACTCAACCACAGGTAAGACCTACAACGTTTACCTTGGTGTTATGGCTGGTACAGATACATGGGATTCATCCAGTGCAGATACATGGCAGAAGAGACTGCTCAACCATGAGGAGGACAATGATGTCGCACTGACACTGGCTATGCGTGAGGCTTCTCACAGAATCCTTTACACCGTAGCAAACTCTAATGCTATGAATGGTATCGCACCATCTACACAGATCAAGCATGTCACTCCTTGGTGGCAGATGGCGATCTACGCTGTCATTGCTCTGTTCGCAGTCCTGACTGCATTCTTTGGCTACAAGATGGTAAAGGGTATCATTACCTGGAAAAAATATAAATCAAACAAAATGATTTAGTTCCTAAGATGACCGGGCAGGGCATATGCCTTGCCACGGCATCTAAAAATAAACAAACAAAAGGAGAAGAAACATTATGAAAAAGAAAGTATTATCAAAGATCATCTGCTCACTTGCATTGGTGGGAACTGTATTTGCATTCGTAGGATGCGGAAGCAGCGACGCTAAGTCTGACGCTTCAGCAAGCAACGATGTATGGAAGTATGACACTGTATTCGGTTCTTCAGAGTACAACAACCGTCATATGTATTTCGCTAAGTTTGATGATTCTACAGGAGCTGTATATGTTTACTCTACAGATTCTGCTGATCCTACAAAGTTGACAGCATTCGCTGTATTCAACGTAACTTACGAAACCACAGACAAGGGCGTTAAGTGCGAAGCACAGACAGGTTATGTTCATGCTATGAACGGTGACAATGCTATCGACAGCAACATGGAATCTGCTGATCAGTGCACAACATGGTGGAACAACGTTGTTGGTGAGACAACAGAGTTCACATTGAACGATGACGGAACAGTTGAGTTGGCTCTTGACTAATCTGTCGACCAATAGAAGATCAGACAAGTAAAAGGAGTGGTGATCGGGATTTCCCGGTCGCCGCTTTTTTGTATGATAGGAAATTCTTCTGAATTCCCTATCACACAAAAGGCACTGACGTGCCAATGATGCGTACTTGCGAAATTTGAAGAAATCATGCATTATATATAGATGAAATCAGGAGAGAAAGGGAAAAGACATGTATCGGATCGCAGTGGTAGAAGATGAAGAACAGTACAGAGAAGAAGTGTGCCAGTACATCGAGAAGTATCAGGCAGAGCACAAGTTAGAGTTTTCGGTCACGACCTATACAGACGGGCAGGAGATCGTGGATGATGGAGAGCATCACTATGACATCATCTTCTTTGATATCGAAATGGCGCAGTTGAACGGTATGGATGCTGCCAAATTGATCCGTCAGCGTGATGCGGATGTGGTCATGGTCTTTATCACCAATATGGCACAGTATGCGATCGAGGGCTATGAGGTAGGCGCGTTGGATTTTGTTTTAAAACCTATTGACTACTATGGCTTTGCCTTTCGTCTGGAACGTGCCATCAGCCGTGTGCATGGCAAGCGCGACAACCTGGAATTTGCCATCAGCACCCAGGGCGGCATGAAAAAACTCAATTCCAATGATATTTACTATATTGAGATCGAGAACCGCTTTCTCCACTATCATACGGCAGAGGGCGAATTCGCCCAGCGTGGTACCTTGCAGAGTGCGGAAGAAATGTTCAAGGACTATCATTTTGTCAAATGCAATCACTGGTATCTGGTCAATCTCAAATATGTGACCGAGATCGAGGACAATGTTGTCCATGTCGCAGGATCACAGTTGGAGATCAGCAGGCGGAACCGGGCGCATTTTTTGAAAGAAGTGACAGACTACATCGGAGGAGGCTTTTAATATGAATTTCTTACCCTATGCCAACCTATTAGAGCAGATCTTTGTGGTACTGTCCGGTCTGGTCTATCTTTTGCCCTTGCAGAAACGTGAACCGATCGAAGTCCGTTTTTTATCGGGACTGATCATGGGGGGCACCGTCATGGTGGGACCTGCCATCGTATTGCCGCAGACAGGGGGCGCAGACTTTATACTGACCCTGATCGATCTGGTCGTTATGTCTCTTGCTGTCTATTACTGCGTATCCATCAAAAAGAGCGCGGCTTTTTATGTGGCGATCTGGTCGGTCATTACATCACAGTTTTTGATGAATCTCTGGCATGTCTTATATAATGTATCCTCTTTTCGTAATCACGGCGATCATTTTTCCTTATTTTTCGGTGTGATCGGATTTTATGCGGTGGGGCTGATCAGCGTGGCTCTGACCACGGCAAAGCGGATGCCGGAAAAAGGAAAATACTACATCGGACCGCGTCAGATGACTTCCGCTGTATTGTTTCTGATCGTTTTTGAAATGTTAGACCAGATGATGCGCGTCGTCCATTTTGGCAGATATAACCTCATGTATTATGTGGTGCTTCTGGTCGTGCAGCTTTATTGTGTGTCCCTGCTTTTTATCCAGTCGGAACTTTTTAAAAAGTCTGCCTTGGAAAAGGAACTCTTTACCATGAATATGCTGATGAAGCAGCAGGAAGAACAGTATGAGATCACGCGTGACAATATCGATATGATCAATCGCAAATGCCATGACCTCAAGCATCAGGTCAGAGCCTTGCGGGGACTTGCGGATGATGAGAGCAAGGAGCGGTATCTGAAAGAATTGGAGCAGTCTGTCGAGATCTATGGCGCGATCGTAAAGACAGGAAATGATGTATTGGATACCATCCTGACGGAAAAGAGCCTTTCCTGTCAGGCGAAGGGGATCAAGATCAACTGTATCGCAGACGGCAGTAAACTGGAATTTGTCGATCCGGTCGATCTTTACGGTATCCTTGGCAATGCCGTGGATAATGCTATGGAGGCGGTAGAAAAGATCTCGGATGCCAGAATGCGTCTGATTGATATTGCCATTTTTACCAGAGACCGTTTCCTTGTCATCAACATCACCAACCCTATGACAGGAGAGGTAAAATTAAAGAATGGACTGCCGGTATCTACCAAGCCCCACAATGGCTACCATGGCTATGGACTGCGCAGTATCCGCCACAGTCTGGCGCGCTATGACGGTACTATGAGCGTCAATGTATCCGACCATACTTTTGAACTTAAAATGCTACTGCCTTTGCCATAAAAGGCTGGGCAGACCACTTAGGGAAATCTGACTACCACTTACGATAAGCATGTTGTTATTTGTTTTATGAGCGTTTAAAATGCTACTATACAAGCATGTTTTATAAAGGAGGAAGTATGAGAAATAGCATTTCCCTGAATCCAAATTGGAAATTTTCTATAAAAGATCAGCCTGCTATTGATGTTGACCTTCCACATACCTGGAATGCCATTGATGGACAGGATGGCGGTAACGATTATTATCGTGGTATCGGCACTTACGAAAAGACTTTTACAAAGCCTGTTTTTGATGCAGAGACACAGGATGTGTATCTGGAATTTTGCGGTGTCAATGCGACGGCTACCGTCTTGTTGAACGGTCAAAAAGTCGCTGCTCATGACGGCGGCTATTCTACTTTTCGTGCTAATGTTACAGCGCTTTTGCAGGAGGAAAACGATCTCTGCGTAGCGGTGGACAATACAGTCAACACGAGAGTCTATCCACAGAAAGCGGATTTCACCTTTTATGGTGGTATCTATCGTGATGTCAATCTGCTTGTGGTATCCAAGAATCATTTTGAATTAGATTATTACGGCATGTCCGGCATGCAGATCACGCCGGAAGTAAAAGATGGTGCCTCAGACATTACTATGGAATCCTATGTGTATTTAGAGGAGGGCGCAGATGCCTCTGCTTACACGGTGGAACTCTCCATTTTAGACCATGCAGGACAACTTGTCTTAAAAGAGGAAGTATCACTTTCTGATTTTACTTTTGAACAGGCTCGCTTTGGGGCTATCACAGACGAAAACAGCCTCAAGGGAAAAGGACGTGCCGCAGACCTTGTGGCAGATGTCAGAGTGGATCTTTCCCATACAGCAGGAAAGGCTGCATCTTATGTATTCCATATGGAACAGCCGCATTTGTGGAACGGCGTGGCAGATCCGTATTTATATACGGCAAAAGCGAGCCTGCTTTTCCATGGGGAATCTGTAGATGAGATCGCTCAGCGCTTTGGTGTGCGTTCTTTTGCCGTATATCCGGACAAAGGATTTTATCTGAACGGCAAGCCTTATCCACTCCATGGCGTTTCCCGTCATCAGGATTTCAAGGGCATTGGAAATGCCATTCCAAAAGACCAGCACAAGCGCGACATGGAACTGATCAAGGAGATCGGAGCCAATACCGTGCGTCTGGCACATTACCAGCACGATCAGTATTTCTATGATCTGTGCGATGAGGAAGGTATGGTCGTATGGGCTGAGATCCCATATATTTCCGAGCATATCCCATCCGCCCGTGCCAACACGATCACACAGATGCGTGAATTGATCTTACAGAATTACAATCATGCCTGTATCGTGACCTGGGGACTTTCCAATGAGATCACGATCTCTACCAAAAATAAAAAGGACATGTTAGACAACCATCATGTCTTAAATGATCTTTGTCATAACATGGATGCGACGAGAAAGACCGTGCTTGCCTGCTATGCTATGTGCAATCCTTTTGGCAAGGTCGTACATATCTCCGATATTGTAAGTTACAACCTCTATCTGGGATGGTATGTGCCGGGCTTGTTCCTAAACGATATTTTCTTTGCTATTTTCCATACCAGATATCCAAAGCGTGTGCTGGGCTATTCTGAGTATGGTGCAGAGGGTATGCCAAATCTCCACAGCGAACATCCGCACAGAGGAGATCATACGGAGGAATATCAGGCAAGATATCATGAATACATGGTACGCTGTTTTGCCAGATTCCCGTGGCTTTGGGCAACCCATGTGTGGAATATGTTTGATTTCGCGGCAGATGCCAGAGATCAGGGCGGTGAGCCGGGCATGAATCACAAGGGACTGGTCACTTTTGACCGCCAGACCAAAAAGGATTCCTTCTATCTTTACAAATCATATTGGAATGCAGAGCCTATGGTCCATATCTGCAGCAAGCGGTTTGTAGAGCGTAAAAAGAATCGCATCACAGTCAAGGCTTATTCCAACCAGCCGAGCCTGCAATTCTACTGCAACGGAGACTTGGTTGCGACCAAAGAGGCTGACCATGTCTTTACCTGCAAGATCGACTTGAAAGACGGAGAAAACGAGATCCGTGTGGTAGCAGGAGATCTGGAAGATAAGGCGACCTTTGTACGCACAGACACACCGGCGAATTATAAACTTTCAAAGAAGCGTTCTAAGAGCGCAAACTGGGTATAGAAAAGATATTGATTTAAGGAGGTTTTTTCATGAGTGAAAAACAACATGTGGAAGCAAATGGACTGAACCGCGCAAAGCCGTATCAGTTGGTACTGTTTCCGCTGAACAATGGTGCTACCAATGTCTACTATGTATTGGTACTTTCCTACATCGCGACATTCGGTTCTAATGTACTGGCACTGGGACTGATGTTCGCATCTATCATGGTAACGGCAATGCGTCTTTGCGATGCCATCACAGACCCGATCATTGGTGCTTTGATCGACCGTACCAATGGCAAGTTCGGAAAGTTCCGTCCCTTTATGGTAATCGGAAACCTGATCATGGCAGTCAGCATCATCTTGCTTTACATTGTAACGCCGTATATTCCGGCAGATATGATGCCACTGCGTTATGTGGTCTTTGTCCTTTTGTATTTCGTATGGGTCATCGGATATACATTCCAGACATCCTGTACCAGATCCGGACAGACTGTTCTTACCAATGATCCAAAGCAGCGTCCGCTCTTTACCATCTTTAACACAGTAGGTTCTCTGGTCGGTATGGGTGTGATGCAGTTCGTGGCACCGATCCTGCGTGCCAACGTTGCGGATTATTCCAGCGCAGACTTTTATCGTGTGCTGACACCGATCGGCGTTGCGATCTCGATTGTATTGACCCTGCTTGCCGTGATCGGTATCTGGGAAAAGGATCAGCCGAAGTACTTTGGTGTCGGCGGCGAAAAGCAGAAAAAGGTCAAGGTTTCCGAGTACATCGAGATCATCAAGAACAACAAGCCAATGCAGCGCCTGATGATCGCCGGAGCCGGATGCAAACTTGCACTTTCCATCGCGACCAATACGACGGTTCTGTGTATGCTTTACGGTTGTATGATGGGCAATTATGACAGCCTCTATCTGCCGATGATGATCCTGGGCTATGTAGCGAGTGTACCATTCTTCCTTTTGACCGTCCGTACTTCCCAGAAGAAGGGACAGAAGGCATCCTTAGTCCGTTATGTATCCGTAGCACTTGTCTGCTATGTGGGCGTACTGGCACTCCTCTTACTGTGGAATCCGGCAAACGGCATGAACCTGGTATTCCCGAATGTCAACGTATATACCATCCTCTTTATCATCTGCTTTGGTGTGGGCTATGGTGCTTACTATGCAACCGCCGATATGCCGATCCCGATGGTAGCGGATTGTTCCGACTACGAGACCTATCGTTCCGGCAAATACATTCCGGGCATCATGGGAACCCTCTTCTCACTGGTAGATAAGTTGGTATCTTCTCTGGCAGCAACGGTCGTAGGTATTGCCGTAGGTGTGATCGGACTTTCCAATCTGCCGACCGCAGATACACCATATGCGCCTGGTATGAACTGGGTAGTTATCGTTCTTTTCTGCCTGATCCCAATGATCGCGTGGGCAGTGACCCTGATTGCT
This sequence comes from bacterium, assembly GCA_963629085.1. Taxonomy (GTDB): domain Bacteria; phylum Bacillota; class Clostridia; order Lachnospirales; family Lachnospiraceae; genus Pararoseburia. The sequence goes on along the minus strand of CAVGHS010000004.1, from coordinate 30,977 downwards.
ATGAAGGGCTATTCTCTGACCGGAGATCGTATGAAAGAGATCCAGGAAGTCAATGCCAAGCGTAAGGAAGCTATCGCAGAAGGCATGACCTTAGAAGAAGCAATGGAAAAATACAAATAAATTTCACAAATACCCCCTTGTTTTTGCAAGGGGGTATTTTGTATATTAGAAATAGAAATCTTGGGACAAAAGAGGTAGTGAGATGGAGACATTTGACTTTTATTTTTTTACGGTAACGGCACAACAGTTGACCATGTTTTTAAAGGCTTTGCAACTGTCGGGAATCTTTATCCCGATGGTTAGTATCGTTGTGATCTTACAAAAGGAGCAGAGCAAGGGAGCCACCTATCTGATGCTGGCAAATGCCGCCTGCTCTATCGTCAACTGCGCCTATCTGATGATTCTGGAAATGGACAATTCACAGGCTCTGACGACGGCATACCGGATGGAGTATGTTGGGATCTCCCTCTTTTTCTTCTTTTTTATCCTATTTATGATGGAATACCAGCATATGCGTTTTTCCCGCATCGTTTCGATCGGTTGGCCTCTGTTTGAACTGATCGAGATCCCACAGATGTGGATGCGGTCTGCTGCCTATGTGGTTCTCAATGACGAAGGGAAGGAACTGGAAGATGCGGCGCAAAAAGCGACAGACGCTTTGAAACAAAGCGGATTGACGGATAGCAGTTCTGCCTCTGACATCGTGCAAAACGGACAACATATCATAGGTGAGATGGGCAAGCAATGGATGGGCGATATGCGCATTTCTCTGGACGAGCGGCTGGGAATGTACCGGGTCAATATGGATGGCGGAGTCCTTTACTATGTGCGCTATGGTTTGATCGCTGCCATGTTGCTTTTCCTCTTTATCTATACCTTATGCCGTTTCATAAAAACGCCAAATAAGACAGAACGGCACAATCTTTTGCACCTGATGCTGGCGCAGACATTTCTTTTGCTCATGCTTCTGGTGTCACAGTTTGCGGATATACCTTTCGACATTGTGCCGATCGCATCCTCTGTGGTCATCTGTGTCATGACCTTGAGTGTCATGGTCGGTGAATTCTTTACCGTGACAGATCAAGGGCGGGATTGGGTATTTGAGCATACCAATGATGTCTTTCTGATCGCAGACGATGCCTATGGCTATCTGGATGCCAACCGCTACGCCAAGAAACTTTTCCCGGCACTGCGGCGTTGTCATAAGAACCAGGCCTTGCCGAAGGAGATCCTGGGGCTTTTTCAGACCCAGGAGGAAGAGGTGGAACTGGACGGACATTTTTTTGAAAGACGCGTGGCGACCCTTTATCAGAATGAGAAAAGAAAAAAGAAGGTGGCAGGTTACAGTCTGATCCTTGTGGATGTGACCAAGCAGTTGCAACTGGTGCAGGAGGCGGAGGCTGCCAACGAAGCCAAGTCTGCCTTTCTTTCCAATATGTCACATGAGATCCGTACCCCAATGAATGCCATTGTCGGCATGACAGAGATCATGCTGCGCGGGGAGGTGACGGAGGAACAGGAGGAGTATCTTTCCAATATCAAAGTTTCCGGGGATGCCCTTTTAGATATCATCAATGATATTCTGGATTTCTCCAAGATCGAGTCCGGCAAGATGGAACTGGTCGAGGATGACTATGCCCCAATGTCCATGATCAGTGATCTGGGGATCATGTTTTTGACCCGTATCGGGGAAAAGAATGTAGAACTGCTCTATGACATTGATCCGGCTCTGCCAAAGACCCTGCATGGGGATGGCTTGCGTGTGCGTCAGATAATCATCAATATTCTAAACAATGCCGTTAAGTTTACGGATGAGGGATTCGTGAAACTATCCATCCGGGTAGAAGAACGTACAAGTCAGGATCTTGTCCTCGCCGTGAGCATCAAGGACAGCGGTTCCGGTATCCGCGAGGAAGACCAGAAGAAGTTGTTCCAGTCCTTCTCACAGGTCGACAGCCATAAGAACCATTCTAAGGAAGGAACCGGCTTAGGACTTGCCATCTGTCGTCAGTTGGTAGAGATGATGGGCGGACAGATCGGTGTCAGGAGTATTTATGGTCAGGGCAGTGAGTTTTACTTTTCCATCCGCCAAAAGACCGCGGAGGAGGCACCGGCTGCCGGTCTGCCGGAGGAGAAAAAGACCTTGCAGATCGGCGGGGCATTTGCCAATACATATTTGCAGGAGAACTTTGAACGCCTGGTGCGTGCCTATGGCATGGAGCCGATTGCGCCGGATGTCATGGAAAAAGAGCGTCCGCATGTAGACTTTTTCTTTACGGATACCCTTGTCTATGAAGAACATAAAGATGCTATCCATGGCTCTTTGTTGGGAGATAAGCAGATCTGCGTCCTGCAAAATCCGGTACAGGAGGCTTTGCGGGATGCCAAGGTCATGGTCATGAACAAACCGCTCTATTCCCTGAATTTCTGTCAGGCGATCCGCAGAGAGCAGCAGGTGACGTATGCAGGCGCATCCGAAGTCTTAAACTTTAAGGCACCGGATGCCAAGATCCTTCTGGTGGATGACAATAAGATGAACTTAAAGGTTGCCATTGGTCTGCTGGCACCGCTACAGATGCAGATCGACACGGCAGAGAACGGCAAGCAGGCACTGGAAATGCTGGAGGCACATACATATGATCTGGTCTTTATGGATCACATGATGCCGGTCATGGACGGTGTGGAGGCGACCCGGCTGTTACGTGAAAAGGAAAAGGACAGTCAGGAGCATGAGATCGTGATCGCACTGACGGCGGATGCAATGAGTGGTGCTAAAGAAGAATTCGTGGCAGCAGGTATGGATGATTTCGTGGCAAAGCCGATCGAGATCAAGGAGATCTGTGGAAAATTAAAACTTTATCTGCCGGCAGACAAGATCATAAAGACAGAAGAGGTCCTCGTGGCAGAACAGGACGAAGAAGATCTGCCGGTCATTGAAGGACTCAATGTGGAAGAGGGCGTACATTATTCGGGAGGCAGGAAACTCTTCCTAAGTCTCTTGGGCGATTACTATAAACTGATCGATACCAAGACAAAAAAGATGCAGCAATGTCTGGCAGATGGCATGATCCGTGATCTGACCATCGAAGTCCATGCCCTGAAGAATACTTCCCGCATGATCGGAGCAGACCGTCTGTCCGGGCTTTTCAAGGAAATGGAAGATCTGGGCAATGCCAATGACCGAAAAGGACTTGAAGAAAGACTGCCGGAAGTATTAGAATTATATACAAGTTATAAAGAAGTCCTGCGTCCTTACGGAAGTCTGGATGAGGCAAATTTACAGGAGACCTCAAAAGAAGAATTCTGCCGTATCCTAGGACAGATGGCAGATGCCATGGATGCTTTTGATCTGGATGGCGTGGATGCCGCCATGGCTGAATTAGAGCAGTATCGTATGCCGGAGGATCTGGCAGAGGATATGGATGCACTGCGGGCAGCGGTAGCGGATGTAGCCATGGAAGAAGTCATGGATCTCTGCCGTGCCATGGTGGATAAGTTGGGGCAATAAAGAAAAGTATGTGGAGAAAATGATGAAGGAAACATATAAGATTTTGATCATATCAGAGGTACAGGGATATATTATCATGTCTCTCAAGGATAAGATAAAAGAGGCGGGTTATGACGTGAGCGTAGTTGCGCCGGATGTGGCGCAGATCTCTGCCGTGCGGGATAGCATCGGTGCCTATCTGATCTACGGATCGGATGGGATCGGAGATATGCAGCAGGCATTGATCTATCTCAAAGATCAGTCAGCAGAACGCGATATTCCGATCTTTACGGTTGGCAGTAAGGAAGAAAATGATGCCATCGGTTGTGTGATCTCAGGACACCTGATCCGGCAGTTTTTTGAACGCCCGGTCAATGTCAATGAGTTGGTGGAGGCAATCGATGCCTACATCGCGAAATTTGGCGCCCAGCATAAGAAAAAGGTGCTTGTGGTGGATGATTCCGGGGCAATGCTGCGCAATGTCAAAGGCTGGCTGGAAGACCGTTATCAGGTCATCTTAGCCAATTCCGGTGCTATGGCAATCAAATACTTAGCGACCAACCGCCCGGATCTGCTACTCTTAGATTATGAAATGCCGGTCGTAGACGGCAGACAGGTACTGGAAATGATCCGCACAGAGACAGAATTTTCCGATGTTCCGGTCATCTTTTTGACCAGTAAGGATGATAGGGAAAGTGTGATGCAGGTCATGGCACTCAAGCCGGAAGGTTATCTGCTCAAGACCATGGAACCTGCAAAGATCATCGCGGAAGTGGATGCTTTCTTTGAACGCCAAAAGGCAAAGTTATTTGATTAAATGATCTCTTCGACATAGAGATCCAAACGATTGGACAAGTCTACAAATTCTCCGCTATCTAATTGAATAAGAGGGCGGAGAAGTTTTTTTGTATCGATCATGCTGATCTTGCCGGTACTGCCATCGTTGAGACGGACAGAATTGCCGATATAGGTCAGGGCGATATGCTCTAAAAAGGTCAGGATGAACTTGGGGTTGTATTCTGTCAGACCATTGGTCTCAAAAAGTGCGATCACCTCAAAAGGGCAGACAGCCGACCGGTAACAGCGGTCGGAAGTCAGGGCATCATAGACATCTGCGATGGCTACGATGGAGGCGAAGGTATCAATACGATCTCCGGTCAGACCGAAAGGATAGCCCTTGCCGTCAAAACGCTCGTGATGCATAAGGGCGGTGTTCTTGATACGCTTGTCGATACGCTCCTGCTCCATCATGCGGTAGCCCAGAACCGTATGTGTTTTCATGATCTCGTATTCTTCCGGCGTCAGTCGATCCGGCTTTTCTACAATCTCATCCGGGATCTGTACTTTTCCCATATCATGTAAAAGTCCGCACAGGGTCAAGACATCCAGATTGGCTTCGTCCATGTCCGACCACATACCGATCAGACGGGAAATGACGGCAACATTGATGCTATGCACATAGGTAGAGTCATCCAGATCACGCATATTGTGCAGCATATCCAGTAGGGAAAAGGAAGCGCGGTTGTGGTCAAAAAGTTTCAGGGTGTCCTGCAAAAGGGCAGACGTATCCAAATGCGCATCGCCTGCAACAAATCGGGTCAGTTGTTCCTGAAAAATGCTGGCGCTCTGCGTATAATGTTCCCGAAATTCCTTGAAAGATTCGCTCTGGCGAATACGTTTCGCGTAGGTCGGTTCACCGCGATCCGCCTTTTCACAGGAAATGGGAGAGATTTCATTTGGCAGGATGACAGCGGACGGCACATGGTAGTATTTCATGTGCTGGATCATCTGCTGACTCAAAATAGAACCTCTGGGAACGATCAGTTGTCCACGGGGCGTAAAGATATCAGCCGCAACGATCATGCCGGATTGTAATTCGTTCAGTGGATATGTAACCATGGTAAGTTTCCTCGTTTTGTCTACGAATATCGTTCATTACTATTGGAAAATTATAACATGTTTTCCTCTTTAATAAAACCTTAACAAAAGTAAAATATTTGTGAAATACTTACGCTCTATGATAGCACCTGTAACAAACAAAGAAAGAAAAACTTAAAAATAGAAAAGGAGCAGGATGATCATGAGTAGAAAGTATTTAGTAACAGGAGCAGCAGGATTTTTGGGAAGTACAGTATGCAGACAGTTGGTAGACCAGGGGGCAGATGTCAGAGCCTTTGTTCTTCCAAATGATCCGGCAGCAAAATATATTCCGGAGACAGTCGAGGTGGTAGAGGGAGATCTGTGTGATAAGAAAGTCTTAGGCTATCATACCCGTCCTTATACCGAGACCATCCGCGATGAAGTACATTGGTTGCAGGAGGAAGGTAAGATCAAAACAGCCTAGATCCCGGGACAATAAAGTGAATGGAATTTTACGAAAAAGCAAGAAATTCTGAAAAACTCAAATTGTGTGAGAATTCTCGGGGGGGGGTAAAACTATATCATAAAATTTAAAATAGTGTGTTGAAATATCTGACAATAAATGTTAATATTTTCATGGCTTACAAGACTTTTGAGTAGGACAGCTGAGGCTGAAAATCTTTTGTTGTTGCACAAGAGGCATGACAAAGGATGAAGCACAGGAGGATATTACATGAAGGATAAGATGATTTCACAAGAGTTGATGGAGATACTAGGGGATCCCCAAGAAGTAGACGAAGAATACGATTCTATTAAGGAAGAGGAAAAGGAGATTTTCTTCTTCTTTGAGCGCACAGCAGAATTATTTTCCTCATGCATGAATGATTATCTTTATGTATGGGATCTTGCGCATGATGTTTATTATATTACCGAGCGTGCGGTAGAGCGTTTTGATCTGCCGTCCAATATTTTCCGACACGTTTCCGAGGTGCATAAGCAGGTCGTCCATCCGGATGATTATGATCTGCTCATGACCGATATGGGAGAGATGATCAGTGGACGAAAGTCTTGGCACAATCTCCGCTATCGCTGGATGAGTGCCAGCCATGAACCGGTCTGGATCAACTGTCAGGGACGTTCCATCCGCAGTGCGGACGGGGAGGTTTTTCTTATGATCGGTTGTATTAATGAGATCGGTGAGAAAAAGAAAGCCGATAATGTCAGCGGACTTTTAGGAGAAGTGACCTTCCAGGAGCAGTTAAAGCAATTTCGTGAACTGCCGAAATGCTATATCCTGCGTCTGGGGATCGATGATTTTAAAAATATCAACGAGACACTGGGCATTGGCTATGGGGATCATGTTTTATTTGATGTTGCCACCTGTATTACCGACTGCTTACAGCCGGGACAGTTTGCCTATCGTATGAATTCTGACGAGTTCGTGGTATTTGACCTGCTCAGCCAGTCCAGAAAAGATATCAAGAAATTATATGCCCTGATCCGCCAGCAGATCGATGCACATATCCAGGAGCATGAGTATGAGGCTCTCTATACCTTATCCTGTGGTGTTATCTCCTACGAGGATCTGGAAGAGTTAGACTACGAACAGATTATGAAATTATCACAGTTCGCCCTGAGCCGTGCCAAGGAGAAGGGCAAGAACCAGTTGGCCTATTTTGACCGGGGAGAGTATGACACCCATGTAGCCAATCGTCAGATGACGCGAAACCTGCGTAAGGCAGTCTCTGAGGAATATCAGGGATTTGAATTATATTTCCAGCCGATCATGCAGGCAGGGACAGAGGAGATCTTTGCGGCAGAATCCTTGCTCCGTTATCGCAATGCGGAGGGAGAACTCATTCCGCCTTACCGCTTTATCGATCAGTTGGAGGAGAGTGGTCTGATCGTGCCGGTCGGCAGATGGATCATAGATACCGCCCTTAAGGCTTGCGTGGAATGTCAAAAGACCAAGCCGGATTTCAAGGTCAGCATCAATTTTTCCTATGTCCAGATCTTAAAGAGTTCCGTCTATGACGATCTGACTAAGGCAATCGAAAAATACCATTTGAAGCCGGAAAGCGTGATCGTGGAATTGACCGAGAGTGGTTATCTGGCACGCAATACGCTGGTGACTAATTTATGGAAAAAATTAAAAGACTATGGCGTGCAGATGGCACTGGATGATTTTGGTACGGGGTATTCCAACCTGATCAATCTGTCCCAGATGCAGCCGGATATCTTAAAGATCGATCGTGAGTTTACTTTCAAGGCACTGACCAGCGATTATGAACACCAACTTCTAAAGCAGATCATTGAGATGGTACACAGCCTCAATATCGAAGAAGTGGTAGAGGGTATCGAGGAAAAGGACGAGTTAGACCGTATTACGGCGATGGGACCGGATTATATTCAGGGCTACTACTATAGTAAGCCTTGCCCAATCGATGATTTCATGGACAAGTTTATTGATCAAGAGTAGACCGTGTGTCAGAAAGACAAAAGATGAAAAAAGAGATGAACATGGAATTGGATAAGACAGGACTTTCCAATTTTTCCAATGGTGTTTTTGAGGTGTTTGCAGAATCTGACCTATCGTGCCCGGAATAAAAAAGGCGAATATGTCATGTGTACGGGAGAGAGTACCATCATTAAGGGGCAGTGCGTCAATCAGGTCTTGGTATCTGCTATCGCGAATGGGGCGAGAGCCATTCATACGGATATCTGTATCGAGGGGATCGAAGACCGGAAACTGGGCGACTATCTGCAACGCTACGATCCAACCTATTATCAGGGCTACTACTATTCCAAACCGGTGGCAAAGGGGGATTTCTTATCCTTGATTTCGTCTTAGGAAACCATTATAATCGTATGGATAGATGTGCATAGACAAGCAGGAAATGTGCATACTATATTGACAGCAAATACAAGACTAAAGGAAGATCATGATATGTGTGGAATAAGTGGATTTATTGGAAGAACCAAAGAGGACAGAGATCGCGAAGCAATTCTGAAAAGCATGATGGACAAGATTGCCCATCGTGGACCGGATCAGGAGGGCATGTACGTCAACGATCAGGTGGCATTGGGCTTTCGCCGGTTGAGCATCATTGATCTGGATCATGGGATGCAGCCGATGTTCAATGAGACAGGGGACGTTGTCATTGTCTTTAATGGTGAGATCTACAATCATCTGGAACTGCGCGAGGACTTGATCGCAAAAGGACATGTATTTGCCAACAATGCAGATACAGAGAGCCTGATCCATGGCTATGAGGAGTATGGTGTAGACCTGCTCTCCAAGGTACGCGGTATGTTTGCCTTTGTGATCTATGATATGAAAAAGGATCTGGTCTTTGCTGCTAGGGATTTCTTTGGCATCAAGCCGTTTTATTATACACAGCAGGATGGAAATCTGGTATTTTCCTCCGAGATCAAGAGTATTCTGGCATACCCGGACATCAAGCGCGAGGTCAACGAGGCAGCCTTAGAGCAGTATATGTCTTTCCAGTATTCGGTATTGCCGGAGACCTTCTTTAAGGGAATCTTCAAGTTGCCGGCAGGACATTATATGCTCATGCAAAACGGTGAGATCGAGATTCATCAGTATTACGATCCGCTCATGCAGCCGGCAAAAGAACCGGAGTCTTTGGAAAAGACTGTAAATGAGATCGAAGAGATCGTACATGAGTCTACCATGGCACATATGATCGCAGATGTAGAGGTCGGGGCTTCCCTTTCCAGTGG
>CAVGHS010000004.1:0-21876 GCA_963629085.1 bacterium | reverse complement strand
GACCTACACCGTCGGATTTTTGGATAAAGAGAGCAAGTACAACGAGATCCGTTATGCAGAGAGCCTGACAGCGGAACTCGGCAAAAAGAACATCAATAAGACCATCAGTGCGGATGAGTATTTTGACAGCATTCCAAAGGTTATGTATTACATGGATGAGCCTTTGGCGGATCCGTCCTGTATCGCACTTTATTTTGTAGATGAGTTAGCAGCAAAGGATATTAAGGTTGTGCTTTCCGGTGAGGGCGCAGACGAATTTTTCGGAGGCTATAATATCTACCATGAGCCTTTGTCTTTGGCGGGCTATCAGAAACTGCCGCTTGGACTGCGCAAGGCGCTGGCTTCTTTTGTAAAGAAGTTACCGAATTTCAAGGGCAAGAATTTTATCATCCGTGGTAGCAAGAGCGCGGAAGAACGCTTTATCGGCAATGCCAATCTTTTCTCTGTAGAGGAACGTGAGAAGATCTTACAGACCAAGTTGACCCATGTGACACCGCAGGAGTTGACGGCACCTTACTATGAGAAGTGCAAGGGACTGAGTGATATTGCCAAGATGCAGTATATTGATATGAACTTCTGGTTACAGGGAGACATTCTTCTGAAAGCAGACAAGATGAGTATGGCACATTCTTTGGAGGCACGTGTTCCGTATCTTGACATTAAGGTATTTGAATACATAAAGAATCTGCCGATCGATTACCGTGTGACCGATGAGGCGACCAAGAGAGCCTTCCGTATTGCGGCAAAGCGTCATTTGCCGGAATCAACGGCAAATAAAAAGAAACTGGGATTCCCGGTTCCGATCCGTGTATGGTTGAGAGATCCAAAGTATCTTAGCAGGGTTGAGGAGGCATTCTTCTCCGATGTAGCAGCACAGTATTTCGATCAGATCCTTTTGATGAAACTGCTGGCAGACCACAGAGACGGAAAGGCTGACAACAGCCGTAAGATCTGGGCGATCTATGTATTCTTAGTATGGCACAAGATCTATATCGAGTCTGATGAGGTAGAGATTCCGGCATAAGACCAAATGATGAAAATAAAAGACCCGGCATTCTGTCAGAAGTATGATGGCACTGACAGGTTGTCGGGTTTTTGGTTTGCCTAAAGGAAAATCCATTTATCCTATGCGGTAGGATTCCAGTTCTTGCAAGAGGGCGTGGTCTTTGGCAGACGGAGTGAAAGTGACCTGCATATAAGTGCCGTCATTTTGGTATTCCGTTTTGGTTACATGACCTGCTTCCGAGATCCGGTGCACGAGAGAACCCTGATGATAAGGGACCACAAGTTCCATAGTCACAGGTTTTTCAAAGAGGTTTGCCAGAATGAGGTCGGCAAGGGCATCCATACCGATGTCTGCGCCGGCTGCCATATGGATATGATTTCCGGTGACGATCGGCAGGTCATCTGCAAACTGGGGCAGGCGGTCTGCCTTGTTGTAGGCGATGATCATAGGAATGTCACCGGCACCCAGGTCATTTAAGGTCTCCTGAGTCACACGCATATGCTCACGGTAATATGGATCCGATACATCCACGACCTGTAACAAAAGGTCGGCACCGATCGCTTCCTCTAAGGTAGAGCGGAAAGCATCGACCAGATGGTGGGGCAGTTTGTCGATAAATCCAACGGTATCGGACAGATAAAAGGCAGGCTTGCCGGGCATGGTGATCTTGCGCACTGTGGTATCTAAGGTGGCAAAGAGCATATCTTCCTGCAAGACTTTCTTGTGGGAGATGTCTGCGATCTCATCATTGCCATAGTGTGACAGCATGGCATTTAATATGGTTGACTTACCGGCATTGGTGTAACCGACCAGAGCCACAGACGGGGTCTGGGAAGTGGCACGGCTCTTGCGTTGGGTCTCCCTTTGTTTTTTGATCGCCGCCAGTTCTTTTTTACACTCGGTAATACGATGGCTGATATGTCTGCGGTCTAACTCCAATTTTTTCTCGCCGGCACCCTTGTTGGAGCGGGAGCCGCTGCCGCCGCCCTGTCTGGACATGGCAGTCCCCATACCGGATAAGCGGGGCAAAAGATATTGAAGTCTCGCCAATTCTACCTGTAATTTGGCTTCACGGCTGCACGCTCTGGATTGGAAGATCTCCAGGATCAGTGCCGTGCGATCTAAGATGGGAAGCCCGATCTCGAGGTTTAGATTGCGTGCCTGCGATGGGGATAAGGCATTGTCAAAGATGATAAGGCCTGCGTCCAGATTGGCGGCAGCCTCCTTGACCTCGCGCACTTTGCCGGAGCCGATGTAAAGTGCCTGATGCGGTGCATCCAGAGATTGCGTAATGGTAAAGACCGGCTCGATATCGCATGCCTGACAAAGGCTTTCCAGTTCTTCTAAGTTGTGGCCAAAAGAAGAACCGTCATTTAATTGTAAGCCAACAAGAATGGCTCTATCTTTTTCTTCGTTCATGATCTGTATTCTCATTTCTTTTTTGTGCCTTTTATCATACCATAAATCCCTTGCTTGTGCTATGATAGGATATTAGATGGCGAAGAAGCCAGATATCTATGAGGTGATGAAATGGAAAAAACAATTTGTTTGTATGATAAATTCCCTTATGAGACAGAGTTTGATGCCAATGTCCTTACGGTAAAAGCATTGGAGGAGGATCGCTACGAAGTGGTTCTGGATCAGACCCTCTTTTTCCCGGAACAGGGCGGACAGACTCCGGACCAGGGATGGCTGCATTTGGGGCATGGACTGCGTCCCGAGACCAAGTGTCAGGTCTTGGATGTGCAGATCCATGACGGTCTGATCGTACATGTCACAGATCAGAAACTGGAGCCGGGAGATAAGGTACACGGGCAGATTGATTGGGATTATCGTTTTTCCAATATGCAGCAGCATACGGGAGAGCACATTTTTTCCGGTATCGTGCATAGCACCTATGGATTTGAAAATGTAGGATTTCATCTGAGTGATTCTGTGGTGACTATGGATTTTGACGGAGTCTTATCCCCGGAGGATGTAACAGCGATCGAAACGCGGGTCAATCAGGTGATCGCGGATGATCTGGTCTTGGAGATCACTTTCCCAACGCCGCAGATGATAGAGGCCATGGAATATCGCAGTAAAAAAGAATTGGAAGGTCAGGTGCGGATCGTTACGATTCCGGGAGTGGATATCTGTGCCTGCTGTGCACCGCATGTCAGACGTACCGGCGAGGTCGGCGGGCTCAAGGTTATGCATGTGCAGAATTATAAGGGTGGTGTGCGGATCAGTATCTTATGTGGTTTTCGTGCACTGGATGCTTTCCGACAGAAAGCAAAGACGGTAGATGAGATGATGGGACTGCTCAGTTCCCCGGAAGAAGAATTAGGGAGCCATATCAAACGCTTGCAGACGGAGAACCAGAATCTGGCTTACGCCCTCAGACAGGCGCAGGAAAAGATCCTGATGCAGGAGGCAAAAGATCTGGACGCAGACGCGGAGGATGTCGTTCTTTTTGCGGATGCCTGTGATAGTAAGGCGATGCGCAACATCGTCAATGATATGGTAAAAGTCCATGCGGGCTACTGCGCGATCTTTGCAGGCAGTGATGAGAAAGGCTACCGGTTCATCGTGGGAAGCCGTACAAAGGATTGCAGGCAGGAGGCTGCCTATCTGCGGGAGACTTTTGATGCCAAAGGCGGTGGAGGTGCGCAGATGATCCAGGGAAGTGTCCGGGCAGCCAAGGCAGACTTGGCAGGAGGCTGGACGCAGACGGTCTTGCCGGAGGACGAAAATAGATAAAATCAGATAGCATAACGAGTGGAGGATAAGAAGATGAAACGAGCATATGAAAGATTGTTAGATTATGTCGTGGTATATACGACAAGTGATGAAAAGAGCCAGACGGTGCCGTCAGCAGCAAGAGAATTTGATCTTGCGCACAAACTGGTAGCAGAAATGAAAGAGATCGGGATCACAGATGCCCATGTAGACGATCAGTGCTATGTCTATGGCAGCCTTCCTGCCACAGAGGGCATGGAAGATAAACCGGCGATCGGGTTTATCGCCCATATGGATACAGCACCGGATTTCTGCGGTCAGGGTGTCAAGCCGGTTTTACATGAAAACTATGACGGTGGAGACCTCGTGCTTGGCGAGAGTAGCAGGACTTTGTCCGTCAAGGATTTCCCACATCTGAAAAATTATAAGGGCAGAACTTTGATCACGACCGATGGCACAACTTTACTCGGGGCAGATGACAAGGCGGGTATCGCAGAGATCATGACTGCCATGGAGCGCATCATTACAGAAAAGATCCCACACGGCAAGATCTGTATCGGATTTACACCAGATGAGGAGATTGGGGCAGGGGCAGATCATTTTGATGTGGCACATTTTGGCGCAGATTATGCCTATACCCTAGACGGGGATCTGGAAGGAAACATTGAATACGAGAACTTCAATGCCTCCGGTGCCAAGGTGACTGTGCATGGCAACAATGTGCATCCGGGCAGTGCCAAGGACATCATGGTCAATTCCCAGACGGTCGCTATGGAATTTCATGGTATGCTGCCGAAGGATGAGGTGCCGGAAAAGACAGCAGGCTATGAGGGCTTCTGTCATCTGACCGATATGCATGGCGATGTGGCAGAGACAGAACTTTTATATATCATCCGCGATCATGATCTGGATAAGTTTCATGTCAAAGAAGAAAATATGCGACGTATTGCCAGAGAATTGAATGAAAAGTATGGACAAGGTACGGTCGAATTGGAGATCAAGGAGTCTTATCTGAATATGCGCAGCCAGATCGAATCCTGTATGGAGATCATTGACTGGGCAAAGGAAGCCACCAGAATGGCAGGGCTGACGCCAAAGACGGTTGCCATCCGCGGAGGCACAGACGGAGCCAGACTTTCCTTCATGGGATTGCCATGTCCGAATCTGGGTACCGGCGGTTATGGATTCCACGGACCTTATGAGCACATTACCATTGAGGGGATGGATGTCTGCACAGATATCGTATGTAATATTATAAAGAATGTATAAATATGCTTTATAATAGGAAGAAACAGGGAATAATTGAATAGATATACAGATATTGCATAATAAGGAAAACCTGGGATAAAAAAATAGCACAGATGCCGTAATTACGCAGAAATAGTAATATGTTGAAAATGTGAAAAACGTGAAATTTCGGTGTAGACTTTGCTATGACACTGTGCTATAATAACCCTCGATTGAACGCAAAGGGGCGGAAGTTATGGCTTTATTGCGTTCTTTTTAGGTATTAAGAATACCTTGGAAGGAGAAAATAAAAGATGGTAAAGTACATTGTAAAGAGAATAGCGCTTGCAATCGTTACAATCTGGGCAGTGGCCACACTTACTTTCTTCCTGATGAATCTGGTTCCGGGGGGACCGTTCTTATCAGAGAAGGCAATCAGTGCCCAGGCAACCGCAGCGTTGGAAGCCAAGTACGGTTTGGATAAGCCGTTAGGAGAGCAATATATAACTTATATTACCAGTGCTCTTCATGGAGATTTTGGCGATAGTTTAAAACAAAGAGGACGTACAGTTGCTGACATTATAGCAATGAAGTTCCCGGTATCCGCAAAGATCGGTGCGATTTCTGTTGTGATTTCACTGATACTTGGAGTGCTTCTTGGTTGTATTGCAGCCCTAAAGCGAGGTAAGTTTCTGGATAGCCTGATCAGCGTGGTTTCAACCCTGGGTATCGCTGTGCCGAGTTTCGTTATCTGTACGGTGCTTATGTATTTCTTTGGTGTAAAGGCAAAGATTTTGCCAACCATGGGTCTCAATTCCTGGAAGCATTATATTATGCCGGTAGCAGCTCTTTCGTTCTACCCGACAGCATATATTATGAGACTGATGCGTTCATCCATGCTGGATGTTCTGGGACAGGATTACATGCGTACAGCCAAGGCAAAGGGATTGTCTGGAAGAGTGCAACTTTTCAAGCATGCCCTTCGTAATGCAATTCTGCCGGTAGTTACTTATGTTGGACCTTTGCTTGCCTACACAGTAACCGGAAGTTTTGTCGTAGAAAAGATCTTTACGATTCCGGGACTTGGCGGCGAATTTATCGGAGCAATTCAGGGACGAGATTATACACTGATCATGGGAACGACAATCTTCCTTGCAACACTCATCATTGTTATGAATGTGGTTGTAGATATCGTATATAAATTGATCGACCCGCGTATTACACTAAAGTAAGGAGAAGAACATGAAGAAAAATCCATTAAGTTTTCAGATAGATTTAAATCCTGATGATTTTCTCCCTGCAACGGAGGAAGAAAAACAAAGTCAGATCATCATGCGCGAAAGCGTCAGTTTCTGGAA
Source organism: bacterium (assembly GCA_963629085.1). Classification (GTDB taxonomy): domain Bacteria; phylum Bacillota; class Clostridia; order Lachnospirales; family Lachnospiraceae; genus Pararoseburia. The sequence continues at coordinate 15,564 of CAVGHS010000004.1, read as the reverse complement.
AGACGGTATGCGCAGATTAAAGAAAAATAAAGTAGCTATGGTTAGTCTGGTGGTTATTATTTTGATCATGATTTTTTCATTTATCGTACCATCATTTTATCCATATTCATATGACCAGCAGATTAAGGGCGCAAATAACCTGGCTCCTTTTACTTATTCTGCATCGGAACAGGCACAGATTGATGCGGGAGAATCTGTTTTCCCACATATCTTTGGTACAGACAAGATGGGGCGCGATTATGCCATCCGTGTTATGATGGGAAGTCGTATTTCGCTCTTGGTTGGGTTGATTGCAACCGCGATCATTTTGGTAATCGGTTCTATTTACGGATCTGTCGCAGCCTTCTTTGGCGGTTGGGTAGATTTGATCATGATGCGTATCGTTGACATCATTTATACCGTGCCGGATGTGCTGTTGATCGTACTGTTATCATTTGCCCTCAAGGCACCGCTGAATTCTCTGGCTGAAAAGCCGGGTTTTGCCTGGGTAAATATTGTAGGTACAAACCTGATCAGTATCTTCATTGTATTTGCCCTTTTATACTGGGTAGGAATGGCACGTATGGTACGTAGCCAGATTCTTATGCTCAAACAGAGTGAGTATGTTACAGCTGCAAAAGCCCTTGGTGTTAAGAATAGTAAGATCATCAAGAACCATTTGCTTACCAACTGTATCGGTACGCTGATCGTTACAACCACGCTGCAGATCCCGTCCTCTATTTTTACGGAATCTTTCCTGAGTTTCTTGGGAATGGGTGTTGCAGTTCCGCTTCCTTCTCTGGGAAGTCTTGCAAGTGACGCAATCAATGGTATTGGAACATATCCATATCTTTTGTTTATTCCATCCATTGTTATCAGTTTGATCATTCTGAGTTTCAACCTGCTTGGCGATGGTCTTCGTGATGCATTTGATCCGAAGATGAAGAGTTAGAAAGGGGCGTATTATGGCAGAAGAATATTTAGTTGATATACAGCATGAGCGTCTTTCTTTCTTCACTCCGGCTGGAGAGGTAAAGGCACTGAATGATGTATCTATTCATTTAAAAGAAGGCGAAGTTTTAGGAATCGTAGGTGAGTCCGGTTCCGGAAAATCCGTTACGGCATATTCACTTATGGGACTGACAGCTCATCCGGGAAAGATTATCGGCGGAGAACTTCGCTTCAACGGACATGAGATCGAGAATATGTCCGAAAAGGAGATGCGTGCCATCCGTGGTAAGGAAGTCTCCATTATTTTCCAGGATCCGATGACAAGTCTGAATCCTGTATATACCGTCGGTAATCAGATCACAGAGGTTATCCGCCTTCATACGGACAAGGATAAAAAACAGGCATATGATCGTGCCAAGGAACTTTTGGAACTGGTAGGTATCAACGAGCCGGAGAAGCGTCTGAAGCAGTATCCGCACGAGTTGTCCGGTGGTATGCGTCAACGTATCATGATTGCTATTGCATTAGCCTGTGAACCAAAACTTTTGATTGCAGATGAACCGACAACCGCTCTTGATGTTACCATCCAGGCACAGATTCTGGAACTGATGATGGAACTGAAGGACAAGCTGGGCATGGCAATCATCATGATCACACATGATCTTGGAGTTGTTGCCCAGATGTGTGACCGTATTGCTGTTATGTATGCGGGAAGAATTATTGAATATGGTACAACAGATGATATTTTCTATCGCCCGCACCATATGTATACCAAGGGATTGATTCGTTCTATACCGAGACTGGATACTAAGGATCATGAGCGTCTGGTACCGATTGAGGGAACACCGGTAGATCTTTTGAACCCTCCGGCAGGTTGCCCTTTTGCACCTCGTTGTGATGCATGTATGAAGATCTGTTTGCGCGAGATGCCACCGGTGACACGGTTTGACGACGTACATTATACACAGTGCTGGCTCAATCAGAAAGAAGCCATGGAGAAGGGAGAAGCAAATGAGTGATAAATTTATCGAAGTAGAACATTTGCGTCAGTATTTTCCGGCAGGTGGCTATGGTAAACACAAAAAATATATCCAAGCAGTGGATGATGTGAACTTCACTATTGCTCGAGGAGAGACTTTAGGTCTTGTTGGAGAGTCGGGATGTGGTAAGACAACCACCGGACGTGCACTCCTTCGTTTGTACCAGCCAACAGGCGGACGTTTTACCTACGATGGTGACGTTGTATTTGATGTAGAAAAAAATCAGTGGGCAGAGATGCTTCCATACCGTAAAAAAATGCAGATCGTTTTCCAGGATCCGTACGCAAGTCTTGATCCTCGTATGACGATCGCTGATATTGTCGGTGAGGCGATTGATACCCATAATCTTGCTGCCAACAAGGCAGAGAGGCAGGATAAGATCATTTCCATGTTGCAGCGAGTAGGGCTGAATTCAGAACATGCCAATCGTTATCCACATGAATTTTCCGGTGGACAGAGACAGCGTGTCGGTATTGCAAGAGCTCTTGCGGTCGATCCGGAATTCATCGTTTGTGATGAGCCGATCTCAGCTTTGGATGTATCTATTCAGGCTCAGGTCATCAACATGTTTGAAGACCTGCAGGAAGAGATGGGACTGACTTATCTGTTCATCGCCCATGACCTTTCCGTGGTAAAGCATATCTCTGATCGTATCGGCGTTATGTATTTGGGAAGAATGGTAGAATTGGCAGACAGTTATGAACTGACAACACATCCGGTTCATCCATATACTAAAAGCTTGATTTCTGCGATTCCGATTGCAGATCCAAAACTTGCTAGAGTAAGCAAGCGTATCGTCCTGGAGGGAGACGTACCAAGTCCTTTGAATCCTCCGAGCGGATGCCGTTTCAGAACAAGATGTCCATATGCAACGGAGCAGTGTGCTCAGGAAGTTCCTGAATTCAAGGAGATTTCTCCGGGACATTATGCTGCATGCCACAATATTGATAAAGTGCAATAAAGTTGGTAGACCTTGCGTGGCGACACGCAGTGTTTATAAAAAATTGGCAGTGATAGAGGACTGCCCATATTAGAAGGAGGAAACAATATGAAAAAGAGAGTGATTTCATTATTACTCGTTGCTGCAATGACAGTAGGTCTTGTAGCATGTGGATCATCTAGTTCAGATTCAACATCTTCTTCATCATCTGATGAAAAGATCCTTTCTGTAGAAGTTGGTCCTGATCCGGAGACAATTGATCCGGCCCTCAACTCCGCAATTGACGGTGGTGAGATGATTCTTCATGCATTCGAGGGTCTTTTGAAACTCGATGAGAACGGAGATCCAGAAGCAGGACAGGCAGAGTCATGGGAAGTATCCGATGACGGTCTTACCTACACATTCCATTTAAGAGATGGATTAAAGTGGTCAGACGGATCTGATCTGACAGCAGAAGATTTTGTTTACAGCTGGCAGCGTGTATGTGATCCTGAACTTGCTGCACCATATGCTGAGACGGTACTTTCAATGGTAGAAGGATATGATGAGGCAGTAGCCGGCGATACATCAAAGCTTGGCGTAGAAGCAACAGATGATCAGACATTTGTTGTACATCTTGCAACTACATGCCCTTATTTCGAATCATTGGCTGCATTTGCTACCCTTAATCCGGTACAGAAGGCAACTGTTGAAGAAAACGGTGATTCATGGGCTGTATCAGCAGATACCTATATTTCAAACGGACCTTTCAACATCACAGAGTGGGTTCCTGGTTCTTACATCCTTATGACAAAGAACGAGAACTACTGGGATGCTGATTCTATCAAACTTGACGGAATCAAGTTCAACCTGATGGAAGATGCTAATGCAGCATATTCTGCATATCAGACAGGTGAAGTTCTTATGATCAAGGACGTTCCTACAGAAGAAATTCCTTCCCTGAAGGATTCTGATGACTTCTATGTAGAGCCGATTCTTGGAACATATTACCTGACATTGAACCTGCAGGATACTTCTTTCCCATTTGATAACCTCAATGTACGTAAGGCACTTTCACTTGCTATCGACCGTGAATATGTTGCGGATACCCTGATGCAGGGAACCTATAGTGCCGCAGGAAGCATTGTAGGACCAGGATGGAAGGATACAGACGGTTCTGACTTTGCTGAGAATGCAAACGATGGCAAGGAATACATCGACACAACAGATTTCGATGCAAGCTTAGCAGAAGCTAAGGAACTCCTGAAGGAAGCTGGCTATGAAAATGGACAGGGACTTCCAAAACTTACTTATACAACAAACGATTCAGGTTACCACAAGGTTGTTGCTGAGTATCTGCAGGATGCTTGGGGCGAACTTGGTATCGATGTAGAAGTAAATATCGTTGAGTGGGCATCATTTACACCAATGCGTCGTAATGGTGAGACACAGGCAGCACGTAATGGTTGGGTAGGAGATTACTCTGATCCTTCAAACATTCTTGAACTGTTCACCACAACAAATGGTAACAACGATGGTAAGTATAGCAGTGAAGCATTTGATGCAGCTATCGAAAAGTCTCGTCAGACAACTGACACAGCTGAGCGTTCTGCAGCACTTCACGAAGCAGAGGATATCCTCATGGAAGACTATGCTTGTATTCCGATCGCTTACTACAATGACTTCTATCTCATGAGCAGCAAGATCACAGGTGCATGGCATTCATCTAATGGATACTGGTACTTCATGTATGCTGATATCGCAGAGTAGTCAAAAAGCAATTTCATAAGTAGTACAAAGGAGAACTGTCCGGTGGGCAGTTCTCTTTTTTTGCTCCTAGATATAAATGTTGCAAATTTTGTGGAAAACATTGCACAAGTTGTGGTGTTGGTAAAAAAGTAAAACAAGAAATCTGTTTCGTGCTATACTCCAATTTGTAAGTTATGTAGAAAAAGATGTCTGGATGGACATCGTAATATTTTAAATAAAAGGAGAAGAGAAATGGATTTGAATTTAAGACCAGCAAGCGAGTGCAAATTTGATGCAGTTTCATTGGGCGAAGTTATGTTACGTCTGGATCCGGGCGAAGGCAGAATTCGTACCGCAAGACAGTTCCGTGCATGGGAAGGCGGCGGAGAATACAACGTAGTTCGTGGTCTTCGCAGATGCTTTGGCATGAATACCGGTGTTATCACAGCATTTGCTGATAACGAAGTAGGTAAGTTGATGGAAGACTTCATCCTTCAGGGTGGTGTTGATACCTCTTTGATCAAGTGGATGGATACAGACGGAATCGGAAGAATCTGCCGTAACGGTATCAACTTTACAGAGCGTGGATTTGGTATCCGTGGTGCTGTAGGATGTTCTGACAGAGCAAACACAGCAATCTCTAAGGCTACCCCGGAAGATTTCGACTTTGATTATATCTTTGGCGAACTTGGTGCTCGTTGGCTGCATACAGGCGGTATCTATGCAGCACTTTCAGAGCAGTCATGCGAGACTGTTATCGCTGCTATCAAGGCCGCTAAGAAGTACGGCACGATCGTATCTTACGATCTGAACTACCGTCCATCTATGTGGAGTGCTATTGGCGGACAGGCTAAGGCACAGGAAGTCAACAAGGAGATCGCTAAGTATGTTGACGTTATGATCGGTAACGAAGAAGACTTTACCGCATGTCTTGGATTCGAGATTGAAGGAAATGATGAGAACTTAAAGGAACTCAACCTTGACGGATACAAGAAGATGATCAATGAGGCTGCTAAGACATATCCTAACTTCAAGGCTGTTGCTACAACTCTTCGTGAAGTTAAGACTGCAACTGTAAATGACTGGAGCGCAATCTGCTGGGCAGATGGTGAGATCCACAAGGCTAAGGATTACAAGGGACTTGAGATCATGGATCGTGTAGGTGGCGGAGATTCCTTCGCATCTGGACTGATCTACGGTCTTATGACAACCGGTGATGCTGAACTTGCAGTAAACTACGGTGCAGCACACGGCGCACTTGCTATGACAACACCTGGTGATACTACAATGGCTAGCAAGAAGGAAGTTGAAGCGATCATGGGCGGTGCAGGAGCACGTGTTCAGCGATAGGCCGAAAGCAACTTAATGAGAACGAGCATAAGCGAAGTTCGAATTTAGTGCGAGGCCCGCAGGGAGACTTAGTTGTCGCGAGTGATAACGAAGCGAGAACGCTAGTCGAGTCGCGTCCGAAAGCAACTTAATGATAATAACATAAATACTATGTCACCTCGCAGGGATTTTTCCCCGCGGGGATTTTTCTTTTTGCCATAAAGTGATAGAATGATAGGAAATAGTGTCTGAAATGTAAAAGGAGACCACATGTACCGCATATTTATCGTAGAAGACGACCCGACCATGGCAGGAGCCATGAAAGAAAAAATAGAATCCTGGGGCAACGAGGCAAAGATCGTCAGTGACTTTCAAAATGTTATGACTGCCTTCACAGAATACGATCCACACCTGATCCTGATGGATATTATGCTCCCATTTTTTAACGGCTACCATTGGTGTACGCAGATCCGCCAGATCTCGGAAGTGCCGGTCATCTTTTTATCCTCGGCATCAGACAATATGAATATCGTGATGGCGATGAATATGGGTGGGGATGATTTCCTGGCAAAGCCGCTGGATCTGGATGTCATGATGGCAAAGATCACTGCCATGCTGCGTCGCACCTATGATATGGGAAGCCAGTTGCCGGTACTTACCCACAGGGATGCCATCTTAAATCTGGCAGATTCGACCCTGACCTACGAAGGACAAAAGATCGAATTGACCAAGAATGAGTTTCGTATCTTACAGACCCTGATGGAGCACAAAGGCAGGATCGTGAGCCGGGATACGCTTATGACACGCCTATGGCAGATGGATGCCTATGTGGAGGAAAATACGCTGACGGTCAACGTCAACCGCCTGCGCAAGAAATTGGAAGGCATTGGTCTGCATGACTTTATCGTGACGAAAGTAGGGGCAGGCTATCTGCTGCCCTTAGAGGAGTGACCTATGAAAAATTATCTTCGTTATCGGCGCGGTTATTTCTTGTTATGGCTTATTACATGTGGCATTATCCTGGGTGTGCAAGCCTTGTATGGCATAGCGGCGGAAAGCATCCTTTACGGTATTGGTCTGAGTGGTTTTGCCCTCCTGCTTTTTGGCATCGGCGACTTTTTACGTTTCCGGGAAAAAGAAGAAAAGAGAAAAGATCTGGCACGCGTTATGGGAACGCGGGAGTTTGTGCCCTATGCGACAAAGAATCCTTTGGAGCAGGAGTATCTGGATATGTTGAAGGATCTGTCTGATCGCTGTTGCCAGCAAAATGATGGTTTGCAGACGCAGGCGCGGGAGCGGCAGGAATACTATTCGACCTGGGTACACCAGATCAAGACCCCGATCGCCGCTATGAATATGCTGTTGCAGGATCAGGATTCCGATCTGGCGCGCAATTTTCGTATTCAGGTATTCCGCGTTGAGGAATATGTAGAAATGATCCTGCATTATGCGAGGCTGGAAGAATCCGGCTCAGATTTTGTGTTTGCGGTCTATGATCTGGATGAGATGGTGCGAAAGACCATACGCAAGTACGCGCCTGTCTTTATCCAGAAGAAACTGACCCTGCACTATGAACCGGTCGGGGCAAAAATACTGACAGACGAGAAATGGTTCTGTTTTGTCCTGGAGCAGATCTTATCCAATGCTTTAAAATATACCCATCAGGGCAGCATCACCATAGCCTTGACAGAGCCTATGGTACTGACGATTACGGACACCGGTATCGGGATCGCGGCGGAAGATGTGCCGCGTGTCTTTGAAAAGGGATACACCGGCTATAATGGCAGGGCAGACCACAAGTCGACCGGACTTGGACTCTATCTTTGCAAAAAGACCATGGATCGCCTGCGTCACACGATCAGCCTGACTTCGGTCGTAGGACAGGGGACAAGTGTCGCCATTGCTTTTGGACGTGAAAACCGCATGATCGAATAGTTTTTTTCATCTTACAAAAATGTCACACGAGAAGCCTTTTATGTCACACGATTCGATGGTTGGCATAGGAGGCTTTTGTTAAAGTATGCTTGTAACCAAGAAGAGCAGGTGCTCAGAAAAACAGGAGGAATAGACAATGGCTATGTTAGAAGTTAATTGTTTGGAAAAAATTTATAAGACCCGTTTGGGCGGCAATCAGGTACAGGCATTATGGAATGTTTCTTTTTCCGTGGAAAGAGGCGAATATGTGGCGATCATGGGAGAGTCGGGAAGTGGAAAGACGACACTTTTAAATATTCTTGCAGCGCTTGACCGTCCGACGAGTGGCAGTGTCCTTTTGGATGGCAAGGATGTGACAGACCTGGAAGAAAAGGAGATTTCCCAATTCCGCAGAGATCATCTGGGATTTGTCTTTCAGGATTTTAATTTATTAGATACTTTTTCCCTGCGGGATAATATTTATCTGCCTATGGTCTTGGCAGGCAGACGGCACGAGGATATGAAGGCAAAGGCGGAGCCGATCGCCAAGCGCTTAGGCATTTATGATCTTTTGGATAAATTTCCTTACGAGGTGTCCGGGGGACAAAAGCAAAGAGCCGCAGTTGCGCGTGCCCTGGTCATGGATCCGGAACTGGTTCTTGCGGATGAGCCGACAGGAGCCTTGGATTCCAAGGCAGCCGACGGCCTTTTGCAGGTCTTTGATGAACTGCATCAGGATGGGCAGACCATTGTCATGGTCACACACTCCACCAAGGCGGCAGCCCATGCCAGCCGTGTTCTTTTTATCAAGGATGGTGAGGTATTCCACCAGTTGTACTGTGGAAACAGCAGTAAGGAGGAGATGTACCAGAAAATCTCCAACACACTCACACTTTTGACGACAGGCGGTGACGAAGATGAATAAAGGATTTTATCGCCGTCTGGCAGTGGACAATTTAAAAAAGAATAAGAGGATGTATTTGCCTTATATCATGACCATCATTGCATCGGTGGCAATGTTTTATATCATCCAGTCCCTATCCATCAACCCGGGATTTAAAGAGATGCTGGGCTATACAACCATGAATGAGATCCTCATGTTTGCCTGTTGGGTGGCTCGTATTTTTATCGTGATCTTTTTGTTATATACCAACAGTTTTTTGATCAAAAGACGCAAACATGAATTTGGTCTTTATCATGTATTGGGCATGGAAAAGAAGCATCTGGCGGTAACTCTTTTCTGGGAATCTGCCTATGTGCTTGTTATCAGTCTGTTGGCAGGCGTGATCGTTGGCATTGTGCTGGATAAACTCATGTTTATGCTCTTGATCCGTGTGCTTGGCTTCTCCGTTCCGTTGGGCTTCTTCATTTCTCCAAGAGCCATCCTTAGCACGGTCGTTCTCTTTGTAGTGGTGATCTTCATCAATTATATTTATGATGTCGTGCAGATCCATAGTGCTTCCCCAATCGAACTTTTGCGGGGCAGCAATGTAGGAGAAAAGGAGCCAAAGGCAAAATGGCTGCTGGCAGTTTTAGGCTGCGCCTGTCTGGCGGGAGGTTATTATATATCCGTCACGACAGAAGATGCACTGGCATCCATTTATCTGTTTTTTGTAGCGGTCTTACTGGTCATTGCAGGAACCTATCTTTTGTTTACCGCAGGCAGCATTGCCTTTTTGAAAATACTGAAAAATAATAAAAAGTTTTATTATCAGACCAGACACTTTGCCAGTGTCTCCGGTATGTTATACCGTATGAAACAAAACGCCATGGGTCTGGCACAGATCTGTATCTTGTCGACTATGGTACTTGTCATGGTATCGACGACTTCCTCTATGATGTTTGGCATGGATGACATCAATCAGACACGTTTTCCGCGCCAGATCATGTGCTATTCTTCCGGGACACCGGACCAGGACCAGCAGATGATCGAGGAGATCGGACAAATGGAGACAGAGGCAGGCTATAAGATCTCCAACCAGACCTATTTCCGGGGACTGACCATGGCAGCCATGCAGGATGGTGATACCTTTACCTTAGATGCGGATAGCGGTCTGCGTGGGGATGGCATCGTGGTAGCCTGCATGAGTCTGACCGATTACAATGCAAGTCTTGGAACGCATGAGACTTTGGAGCAGGATCAGGTCTTGATCCACGAGAACCGTCAGGGTTACGGACAAAAAGAATTTCATATTTTAGGTTTTCATTATCAGGTGAAAAAAGAAGTGGCAGATGTGCCGCAGAGTGGAATGCTTGCTTCCTATGTCAATGATGTGGTCTATGTGGTCTTGCCGGATGATGCTGCTTTGGAAAACATGCAGGAGGCGCACAGTGCCTATTATGGTGGTAATTGTGAGGGCATCCGATCCGTATATGGCTATGATCTGAACGCAGATGAGGATGTGCAGAAAATAGAAGGAAAACGGATCCAGGAATTTGTGGTAAACAGTGGATTTGCCTATGAGGTAGAGTGCCGCGCGGCAGAGCAGTCTGTCATGCTGTCTCTTTATGGAGGACTTTTCTTTACCGGAGCATTTCTGGCACTGCTCTTTACCATGGCGACTGCCCTTATCATTTATTACAAACAGGTCTCTGAGGGATACGAGGACAAAGAACGGTTTGCCATCATGCAAAAGGTCGGGATGACAAAGCAGGAAGTAGCGGCATCTATCCGTTCGCAGGTGCTGATGGTATTTTTCCTTCCGCTGATCCTTGCAGGCGTACACTTATGCTTTGCCTTTCCAATCATCAGCCGGCTCTTGTCCATGATGAATATGCTCAACCAGACCCTGTATCTGGAGTGTATGGCGGTATGTTTTGTCATTTTTGCCCTGATCTATGTTGCAATTTATCTGGGCACTGCCAGAACCTACAATCGTATCGTACAAAATGCATAAGATTTTCACGCATACCCCCTTTTGAAAGGGGGTATTTTTGTGCTAAAATATGGGCAAACAAAGGATGCCTAGAAAGTGTGACGATATGGAAGAAAACGAGCAGATAAAGACCATTATGGAACTGGGACGGGAGCGTCAGTTTTTGGATGTGATCTGTAGGAATTATACATCAGTGTACTATGCAGATCTGGGCAATGATATTGCGGAGCCTTTGAAGGTTTCCTTGGGAGCCAATGCGACCAATATATCTCGGATTCAGATCCGCAAGCGCATCAATTTTACGGAAACGATCGATGTCTATTGCAGAAATTTTGTGGCAGAGCATGACCGTGAAGAATTCGCCCGGGCACTCCATCGGGAAAATCTGGTCAAAGAATTGGCAGATCAGGAAAGATTTGTCTATCGTTATGAGAGCCTTCCGAATAAGGAAGGACATCATTTCTTTGAAGTGCAGGTCATCCGTCTGAATGCAGATTATTTTGACGGCAGTGTCCTGGTGGCTTTCCGTCATATTGATGATGTGCTGACAAGGGAGCAGCGTTATCGTTGGGAATTGGAAAAGGCAGCCTACGAGGATGCGTTGACCGGCAAGGGAAATCGAGGGGCTTTTCGCAGAGAACTTCCTATGTATGAAACGGACTATCCGAGGCTTGCCCTTATGGTCGCAGATGTCAATAATTTAAAACTCTGTAATGACCGCTATGGACATAAGGCGGGGGATCGGATGATACAGGATGCGGCAGAGTGTATAGGCAATGCTTTTGCTTCCATGGGAAAATGTTACCGCATCGGAGGGGATGAATTCTGTGTTTTGATGCCGGAGGGAAATGCAGAAGACATTATACAGGCATTAGACCGTATGCAGGCACTTTTGGCAGAGAAAAATAAAGAGCGCAAAATGGCACTTACCATTGCCTGCGGCTATGCGATCCGTCAGGATGCCACGGAGATCGCGGAACATATTTTCAATCGTGCGGACGAAGGTATGTATGAGCAGAAATACCGCATGAAAAAGGAATTTCCGGTCTATTGTGAGGAGCGTATTAAAAATTATCAACATGTGTTGGAAATCCTCAGCAAGTCCACCAGTTCCTACCTATATTTATGGGATATCCAAAGAGATGAAAACTGGTTTTTCGGAGATGTTGACAGAGATTATGCCATGCGCCAGCCGGGACAAAAACACAATACGATCGCGGACATGATCAACATTATCTATCCGCCGGATCGCAAAGCCTTACAGGAGGATCTGCAAAGGATCGCGAACGGAGAACAGCAGACACATGACATGAATTACCGCTGGATCAACCGCAGGGGAGAACCTGTCTGGATCAACTGTCGTGGAACCGTGATCCCGGATGATAAGGGCAGACCTTTTGTTTTGATCGGACGCGTGTCGGACGAATTGCTGCGGCATTTGTACCATCCGCTTACCGGTCTGTTTAATAAGACTAAGTTGTTGGCGGATCTGAAAGGTGATATATTGCCGCAAGGATTGGGATACCTGATGTTCGTACATATGGATCGGCTGGGAGACATCAACCTCAAACACGGCAGGGCATATGGGGATCAGGTGATCGTGCAATGCGCCCATCGTCTGGAAGGGCATCCGATGGTAGATCGTGTCTGGCATGTGGACAATCATAGTTTTGTTCTCTATCTACAGGCAGAGTCGGAAGGAGAAGTGCAAAAGATCTATGAAAAGATTTCGGATGATCTGGAAGATCTCTGTGCTATTTCGGCAGGTGTAGTGCCGATCGATCAGAATATCTTTGAGGACGAGAATAATCTATACACCTGCGGGGAGATCGTTCTGGAACGTGCCAGAAGGGGTGGTATCCATGTGATCGCCTATTTCTCGCAGAAAGAATTGGAAAAACAGAATTGCGATATCATTCCAAGACCCAGGGCGAGGTTTACCCGGATGTCTTTATTCCACTTTTGGAAGAAGCCAGACTGATCCATCCGGTAGGCATGTGGGTCTTAAAAACTGCGCTGGCACAGTGCGGGGAATGGCGGAAAGTCATCCCGGATTTTCGGATCAGTGTGAATTTTTCACCGGTACAATTCCGGGGAAAACGCGTGGAGCAGGATGTTCTGGATGTTTTAGCGGCATCCGGGCTGCCGGGTCAGGCTTTGACCTTGGAGATCACAGAATCGACCGTCTCTTTGTGAGCGGCTTGCAGGAGGATACCTATAATTATCGCCTGATCAGTAATGTGATCGACTTTGCAAGGAGAAAGGATATCCGCATCTGTTGTGAAGGTGTGGAAAATGATCAGGAGAGGTCGGTATTGGAGGGCTTATCACCGGATCTGATGCAGGGATATCTATTTGCAAGACCATGTGCGAGGGAGGAATTTGAAGAGACTTTCATTCACACAGGTGTCGGGGACAGAGATTAACACGATGAAGCGTTGCAAGTCCTTGACATGTTGTGATATAATCGTGAGCAGGTGTTGTAACAGGTGACACCCATTTCGTATAAGATATAGAAAGCGACCCGGGTCACCCGGTCCTTCTCAAAGATACACGAGTGTTAAGGAGTAAGACGATGGTTAAAGTAGTAAAATTTGGTGGAAGTTCTTTGGCAAGCGCCGCACAGTTTGCCAAGGTAGGAGAGATTATCCGGGCAGACGAGTCACGCCGTTATGTGGTACCGAGTGCACCGGGCAAGCGCAATTCCAAGGATACCAAGGTTACAGACATGCTCTATGCATGCTATGCGCTGGCTGAGGCGGATGAGGATTTTAAGGGCGCACTGAAAAAGATCAAGGAGCGTTATAATTCCATTATCAATGGATTGAACTTAAATTTATCTCTGGATGCAGAGTTTAAGACCATTGCAGAAAAGTTTGCTGACAAGGCAGGATCTGATTATGCTGCCAGCCGTGGAGAGTATCTGAATGGTATCATCATGGCAAATTATCTGGGCTATGAATTTATCGATGCAGCAGAGGTCATCTTCTTTGACGAGGACGGCAACTTTGATGATTACAAGACTGACAAGGCTATGGCAGCGCGTCTTTCAAAGGTAGAGCGTGCAGTTATCCCGGGATTTTACGGCAGTGATTTTGAGGGCAATGTCAAGACCTTCTCCCGTGGTGGATCCGATATTACCGGATCGATCGTGTCAAAGGCAGTCCATGCCAGCGTCTACGAGAACTGGACAGATGTTTCCGGTTGTCTGGTCGCAGATCCAAGGATCGTCGAGAATGCACAGCCGATCAAGGTGATCACCTATAGAGAGTTGCGTGAACTTTCCTACATGGGAGCATCTGTACTCCATGAAGATGCTATCTTCCCGGTACGAAAAGCAGGTATTCCGATCAATATCAAGAATACCAACGCGCCGGAAGAACCGGGTACCATGATCGTGGAGAGCACCTGCCAGAAGGCAGATTACACCATTACCGGTATTGCCGGAAAGAAGGGCTTTGTAGCGGTCAATATCGATAAAGACATGATGAATTCGGAGGTCGGCTTCTGCCGCAAGGCACTGGAAGCCTTCGAGGAAAATGGAATCTCCATCGAGCATATGCCATCCGGTATTGATACTATGACCGTCTTTGTCCATCAGGAAGAATTCGAGGGCAAGGAGCAGCAGGTCATTTCCTCCATCCGTCGTCTGGTCAATCCGGACATTATCGATCTGGAGGCGGATCTGGCACTGATCGCAGTCGTTGGTCGTGGCATGAAGTCCACCCGTGGTACCGCAGGCAGGATCTTCTCTGCACTGGCACATGCCAACATCAATGTCAAGATGATCGATCAGGGATCTTCCGAGTTGAACATCATTATCGGTGTCAGCAACAATGATTTTGAAAATGCCATCAAGGCAATCTATGATATTTTTGTTATGACACAGATCTAGTAAAGATTTTTCGAGCACCTATCCATAGCGGTAGGTGCTTTTTTACACATTTTTTCCTCAGTGGACTTTACTTTGTAAAAATTCGCCCTTACATTTTTTGCCAAAAGCTGTTAAAATACATATGTATATAGGTAAAATGTGCGTAAAATGTCGCGGACTCGATGGAGTTGTCGAAATTTGTGAAAGGATGTGTCAAGATGTTTGAGGTGGGCGAACGTGTGGTATATGGTCATCATGGTGTGTGCGAGATTGTAAAGATCGACACCTTAGATATGCCGAATGTGCCAAAAGACCGGCAGTATTATTATTTATCGCCGACGACGGACGGCACCAGCATCATGTATGCACCGGTGGACAATCCCAAACTTTCCATTCGCAGGGTCATGACCAAGGACGATATCATGTCACTGATCAAGGCTATGCCGCAGATCGATATGTTAAACGTTACCAATGACAAGCAGCGCGAAAGCGAATACAAGGAGTGCATCCGCAGTCTGGACGGCAAGGAATGGGTTCGCCTGTTAAAGACCGTGCGGGAACGTGGACGCGGACGCATGGAAAAAGGCAAGAAGATGACTGCCTTAGATGAACGCTACATGAAGATGGCAGAGATGCAGTTGTATTCGGAGATTTCCGCGGTGTTGGAGATCCCACGCAATCAGGTAGAGGACTTCATCGAAGAACATATGGTAGTTGCATAAATAAAGAAAGAATAGAAAGCGATCCCCAGATGGAAAATGTCCGTCCGGGGATTTTTGTGACGATTTTGTGAATTTTCAAAAAATATTAGCACTCGCCCTTGACGAGTGCTAATAAAGGTGCTATAACATAATTGTCAAAAGGAAAGACGTTAAAACAATGAGATAAGAAAACAAAGAGTTTTGATGATATGGAAGGAGCGATGACTTATGT
>CAVGHS010000003.1:0-52223 GCA_963629085.1 bacterium | reverse complement strand
GGTTCAGCCATGGCAAAGCCATGGGCGGCGGTGATGTCAAACTTATGTCAGCAGCAGGCCTGTTTTTGGGCTGGAAAAATATCTGGATCGCCTTTTTACTTGCCTGTATTTTTGGGGCGGTCATTCATACCATCCGCATGAAATGTTTTGGGGCAGACAGACGACTTGCCTTTGGACCTTATTTAAGTGCAGGGATCTTTGTAGCCATGCTGTGGGGCGAGCACATGATAAACTGGTATCTTATCACGTTTTTTTACTAAAAAGGAGAAGTTATGGCAGAACGTATCATTTCCATAGAGATTGGACAACGCATCACCCGGGTGTGCGAGACAGATTATAAGGGGCAGGGCAACATCTATGCCTTTTTCCTGTTTGAGACACCACAAGGCGTGTTAGAAAATCAAATGGTACAGGAGAATGAAGAATTTCGGCAGCGTCTGCTGGATGGCTTGGTGGCAAATAAGATCCGCACCAAAAAGGCAGTGATCAGTATTTCTGCTATGGGGATCGGTTCCAAGGAAGAGATCGTACCGGATGTCAAGGAAGCAAAGATCAAAGAGTATATCCGCACCAATCTATCCACCTTTTTCCCGATCGATGCCAAGGACTATCAGGTGGTCTTTCGTGTCAATGGCAGTACGGGCGAGGGTATGAAGCGCGTACAGTTATATGCCGTTCCAAATACCCTGGTGCAGTCTATGGAGGATCTGGCAAAGTTCTGCAAATTGACACTTATGGACATCGGATTTGTGGAAAACGGCATTGCGGAATCGCTGCGTCAGGCATACAAGACGCAGACCGTGGCGCATATCAGTCTGGAAGAACAACATTCTTCCATCACGATCATTGCCAATGGTCAGGTGGCACTTGCCAGAAATATTTCTTATGGCATGGATGAAGCCATTTTAGCATTACAGGAAAAGGATTGTCTGGGAAAAGATCTGTCCTACTTAGATGTCTGGGAGAAAATGTGCCGGACATCCTGTATCTACGAGTCTATGGCAGGACTGGACGAGGGGAATCCGGCGGATGCGAAATGGATCGCGACCTCGGAATTGCGCTATACCATTAGCAATATCAATCGTATCTTAGAATATTATATCTCCAAGCATGAGGGGGCGACCTTTGATGCCGTTCTTTTGACCGGGCTGGGCAGCCAGTGTCTGGGGATGAAGGCATTGCTGGAGTCAGAGATCAATTATTCCCTGTCAGACCTGCCGGACAAGTTGATCCCACAGATACCAAAGGGGGCAGAGACCAGCCTGCGTGATGTGGCATATGCATCGACTGTGGTGGCAAAGCAATCCATCGGTATCCAGTTGCTGATCGGAAAAAGAGGCGGGCAGGGAGAGACAGGGGAAGGCGTGACCAAGGCGCGCAAGTGCATGATCCTTTGTCTGGTACTGAGTGCTTTACTTGTTGTAGTACCTTTGGTGCAGAAGATCATGCTGACCATGAAAGAAAACCAGTTGCAGACCAGCATAGCATCCCTTGCCGAGGCAAAGCAGGTCTATGAGAATTATGAACAGGTCAAGGGGCAGTATGAGGAATTGGAGGCTATGGTGGCAAAGACCGAGTCCCCGAATGACCGCCTGCTGACCTTTATCGGCGAGATGGAAAGAGGCATGCCGACCGATGTCGTGATCTCGGAACTGACGGCGGAGGGCGTGCATTTATCCATCTATTTACAGGCACCGACCAAGCGGGATGCGGCAAAGACGATCGAGGTTTTCCGCACCTTTGAAAGCGTAACGGATATTTCCTGTGATGCCTTGGAGTCCAGTGGGGACGGTACGCAGGACGGATCCGGCAAATATAGTTTTACCATCACTTGTACTTATGTGGATCCCGAGACCGGAGAAGCCATGACAGAAGACGACGAGACGGATACGACAGACAGCAGTAATAGTGATGTCGCAGATACGACCCTAGAGGAGGATGCCCAGTGAAAAAGATAAAAGATCAGACACAAAAAAAGAATCTGTATTATGCTATCGGTGTGCTGGTGCTTGTCCTCGCCTATGTTCTGGGATTTCGCAATCTGCAGGCGGTCAATCAGGAACAGGAGGCAAGGGTGTCCGAGTTGGAAAGCCAGAATGCTGCCTGTCTGGAAATGAAGGAAAAGCAGTCAGAAAACGAGGATGCGATCCGGCAGATGCAAAAGGAAATGGAGGGTATCTTAAAGACATTTCCGGCAGATGTGAAGGAGGATGACGTTATCCTTTATGCCAATGATGTCGAGCAAAACCAGGGCATGCAGTTTTCTGCCACCTATTTTAGCCAGAGCAACCTGGAGGAGGCAGGGCAGGTATCCGGCTATTCCTTAAATACCCGTCCGGTGCAATATACCTTTTCTGCCGGTTATGACCAGTTTAAAAATGTTTTGCAGCGCATTTCCGAGCAGGATCAGACCAAGAGCCTGTCCTCGCTGACCTTGGGCTATGATATGGAAACCGGAAATCTGCAAGGGGATATGACCATCAATTTTTACAGCATTGACGGAAATGACCAGAAGTATAAGGCGACCGACAATCCGGGCATCAGTCAGGGAAATCAGAATCCTTTTGCAACAGCACAATAGGACAGATGGATATGAGAAGAAGGAAAGAAAATCAAGGCTTTACCCTCATAGAACTTTTGGTAGCGCTGGCGATCTTAGGTGTGGTCGTGGTGCCGCTTCTGACGGCATTTTTGACATCTTCCAGAGTCAATGCTTCGGCAAAGGATAAGCAACGGGCGATGACGGTCGCACAGAATGTCGTAGAAGAATATAAGGCGATGGATGCGGCGGCACTTAGTGATGCCTTTGGTATGGGGCAAAGCGAAATTGCCGGGCAGTCGACCTTTTCGCAGACGACAGACCAGACGTTGGACGGGCAGACCTATACGGCTATTGCCCGCCTGAAAAAGGATGCGACGTGGAATGAAAAGGAGATCAGTCAGTTGTATTCTCTGGAAAATACGTCCGCCGGTATCTATGTGCAGGATAAGGAGCAGGATCAGACCTACTGCGCCCAGTTAAAGGGCGGGGATGGCGATGCGGACGACCTCTTAAACGGGATCCGGCGGGATACGGATCTTGTCCTTACCGATCAGGGGCAGAACTTGACCGTTACCGTGCAATCGACTTATCGGAATGTGGTGACCGGCGATTCTTTGCAGACACCGGAAGTCAAGATCTTTGACGGCAAGGCGGAAGATCTCAAACAGATCTATGTCTTTTTCCAGCCCATGTATCACAGCACCCAGCATCAGGTGCGCGAGGTCTACACGATCGACAACCGCGACCTGATCCCGATCGACGCTTACTTTGTCTGCCAGTCGCCTGACAGTGCGCAGGCAGGAAACTATCTGGTGCAGTTGCGTTGCCTGGAAAAGGACAGAAGTGCTGCCATGCGTACAGATCCGTATCGCGCGGTGACAAAGATCCACAGCAATCTGGATGTGGATCAGCAGACCTTATTGAAAAAGGACAAGGAAGACCGTGTGGGACAGGTATGGCTGCAATATCTGGCAGTGCCGAAGAGTGTCGTTCTGACCGAGGATTCATGGGCAAATGCCAACCGTTATGAGGGACAATCCCTTGCAGATGTATTGGATTACAGCGATCTTTCCAATAAGACGGCAAAGGATCATGCTTACCAATTAGAGGTAGAAGTTTATAAAGGACCTAAGGACGATTATGAAGAAAAGTGCCTGGCAAGACTTGAAGCAGGATTGGAAACAGAATAATGAGGGCGCATCCCTGGTAACGGTGCTGGTATTGGTGGCACTTTTGGTCATTATCGTGGGCCTCATCCTTACCATGACGCTCATGAATTACTTTATGAAGGAGCAGAATGCCCAGGCACAGCAGAATTTTTATGATGCGGAGTCTGCCTTGGAAGAGGTGCGCCAAGGCTTGATCTTAGATCTTTCGGATGCAGCAGGGCAGGCGTATACCAAGACTTTGGAGCAGTATGAGAATCTATCCCAGACAGAAAAGCAGAAATATTTTCAAAAGATCTGCTATGAAAAACTCTGTCAGATCCTAGAGACGGGTGACTCTCCAAAAGCAGGAAAACATTATTATGATGTTGCACATCTGGAGACATTCTTTACCAACACCAAGTCTCAGACTTTATCCGATGGAAGCGTCGTGGGGGCAAGCATTCTGACCGCTACGACAGATGATGCAGAAAGTGGGCAGCGGCAGGAAAATCGTCTGAACGAAGAAGCCGACGGCATAGTCTTAAAGAATGTAAAAGTTTCTTATGAGGATCGCAGGCATAATAAGACAACGATCAGCACGGATATTTTTCTGGCATATCCGGCGATCGATTTTTCCAATGCGGATACACTGGAAAACATTGTTTTTTACAGTCTGATCGCACAGGAAAATTATAAACAGGTGGAAGCCGGGGAGACCCGGCTGACCGGTAATGCCTTTCTTGGCAATGAGAGCGCCGAAATCCGCAATGGCTCTTTGGTGGCAGCCAGTGAGGACCAGTCCATTCTTCGTCTGATCGCCGGTGGAGACCTGTCTGTGGATAATGCCAGTCTTTCCTGTCAGCAGACCGAGTTGTGGGCGCAGAATGTGATACTTTCACGCGGGGCGGATTGGCAGGTGACTTCCGGCAATTCCTATCTGCAAAATGATCTGGTCTTAAATGACAACGCATCGGCAAGCATGAGCGGCAGTCTTTTTGCCTATGGGGATCCGCAGGCACTGGCAGAAGCCGCCAGTCTTTCCAAAGATCAGGTCAGTGCCAGCCCGGCAGACTATAGCAGTTCCATCATCCTCAATGGAAAAAATGCCAGACTGGATCTGGGAGGCTTACAGGCGCTTTATCTTGCAGGCGTTTCTTATATCAATACCAAGGATGCTGCCACTTCCGTGGCAACCGGACAGTCGGTCATGACAAAGGGAGATCAGAAGGCTTATCTCATCCCGGGAGAAGTGATCGGGGCAGGCTATCAGAACGGTGGTGCCAATCCCATGACGGCAAAGCAGTGGGAAGACCTGTGCAAGGAGATCGCCTTTGCAAAAGGCTATGAGGATGTCTCTCAGGTGACGGAAGCAGATGTCCTGTCCTATGATAAGACCATTCCCGGTATCGGGGAGAGCCTACAGACGCTGGGCGCGAAGGATGGTTACGACCGGGTTGCCATGCAGGTCAATGGTCTGGGAACCTTATACTATTTCTTTATGAAGTTTGACAGCCAGGAAGACCGCAATGCCTTTACCCAAAAATATTATCAAAAGGCAGCCAACTACCATGCCTTAGCGGACAACATTTCCTATTATGCAGGCAACCGGATCATCATGCCGGAAGATCTATCGGATAGCCACTATTTCTATTTTCAGGGCAATGCACTGGCGACCGGATCTGAGAACTTTTTGATCCCGGATAGTTTGCAGGAGCAGGCGCAGAGTGTCGAGGCGACGCAGAACCGTCAGGAAAAGGAACGGCAGTTTGCAGATCGATTTGCAGCCTTAAAGATCCATCTGTCAAAGGACTATGCCGGACTTACGGATACGCAAAAAGAGAGGAGTCTTTTCCAAAATCTGGTCGCGACCGATCAGATTTCCAGAGACCACGCCTTTGTGACGACAGATGGCATTGGGGCAGTGGTGGTCGCCGGGGACTATACCATCAGTGATAAAAATGATAAAAACTCCCTGTCGCATGTCAAGGACAGCCGGGGCGACCAGCACGCGGATGCCAAAGTCCAACTGGTCATTGCCACCGGGGATGTCACGGTAAAAAGAGATTTTTCAGGACTTGTGATCTGTGGCGGGACACTTACGGTGGAAAGCGGCTGTGATCTAAAGCGGGATATTGCAGCGGTGACAAGCCTTTTGCAGGCAAGAGACGCAGATGGCGACGGCGTAAGCAAGTATCTGCGTGATGGCGATCGGTATCTTTTAGGAGAAGCAGGGGACGATACGGACAGTGAAAATAGTTTGGCGGCTTGTGTTTACTATAGACAGTGGAAAAAGGTTTCGGAGTAGGCAGATATGAGTAAGAAGAATGCGGGATTTTCCCTGATCGAACTGATCGTGGTGATCGCGATCATGACCATATTGACGGTAGGCATTGCTATCAGTCTTTCTTCTGTTTCCGGGCAGAAAGCCAAGGCAGCCACAAAGACCATATACTCTTCCCTAGAGTATGCGCAGACCGCAGCCATGGCAAAGGCGACGGCTTATCTGGAGATCTGTCAAAAGGATGATGGCTACTATCTGACAGTGGTGGAAGGCAGTGCGACACAGCCGGTTCGCAAGGAAAAGAAATTATGCGACGACAGTGTGACCATATCCTATACGACCAAGGGATCTGCGGTGGCACAAACGATCGATGCGTCACCGTTTCAGATCACGTTTGACCATGTGACAGGGGCAATGCTGCCGGTAGGAGAAGCAGCGGACGGCAGTCCGATCTATTGCAATGGTATTGTCGTGAGCAAAGGATCTTATGAGGGGCAGATCGATCTGGTGCCGGAGACCGGACATTGCCAGATGCGTGACTAGGAGAAGAAAGGAGGAGCGGTATGAAAGAGCAAAATGAAGGATTTTCTCTGGTGGAATTGATCGTATCTATGGCGATCCTCATGATCGCGGGTGCCGCTCTGATCGGTTTCTTTTCCTATTGCATCAGCCAATATAAAAGAACCAACGAAGAAGTAGACTTGCAATATGAATCGCAGGTCTTTGACAATCGTTTTAAAAATCATCTGATGCAGGCGCAGAGTGTCTATCTTACGGATGACGGACAGATCCTTTATCTGCAAGCGGATGACGGGCTGGAAAAATTCTATGTAGATCCGGCTAAGGGGCAGTTGGTCTATCAAAAATACGCTCTGTCACAGGATGTCTGGCAGGCAGAGGGCGATGCCGTATGCTTTGCCTCTTATTTTGCCGCTTGGGATCTGGCCTGCTATGACAAGAAAGGACAGGAGATCAGCGGTCAGGATCCGGTGGAGGCAAAAAAGATTTCCTTTTCCTATCAGATGAAAACGGCAGAAAAGACATATGAGGCAAAAGAGACAGTGACCTTTCGGGGAAAGATCCTGTACCAGCGGCCGGATGGAATATAGGGGATGGCTATGATAAAGGGAAAACAGAAAAAAGTGCTTGCAATCCTGCTTGGATTGGTTCTTCTCATAGGGCTGGGGCTTTATGGGGGCAACTTTTTCGGAAAAGCAGCAAAGCAAGGCACAGTGGAGACAATTTCATATCAGACCAAGGATGCCACAAAGGAAGTGGGAAGTAAGGAAAATCCTTTTACGGTCTTGGAAATCGTGCCGAGCAAGGACATGGCTGCCTTTGGCTATCTGATCCCGGGCTGTGAGCCGGTCAAAAATCTGTCCACAGATACGACCGGTGCCATGGAAGCCTACAAGTCCATCTATGCCGGGGCGGACGGTATTGCCAGTGTGGCAGATGTGACCGGCAAGGCTTTCCGTAATGATATGCCGGATAATCTGGGCTTTAGCGATACTTTTATCAATGACAATCTTCTGGTGGCGGACGCGCAGGATGCCTACGGTGAGTATGGCTATTTCCTGCATGTGGCAGATGGGGCAGGAGCCTACAAATATGCAGACGATATGGGCTGTTTTGTCCCGGTTGCCGTAGATGATGCGGCGGGGCAGAATACCTACGACTGGGTGCCACTGGCAGCCTATGTGGAAAACCTAGGGGGAACAGGCGGCTATATCCGTCTGGGAAATACCTACACCAATGAAAAGTTAAATACCGGGGATGCCCAGGCGGCATACTATACTTTTGCGGCAGGAAGTGCCGAGGGGCAGACTTCTTATGACATGCAAGCACTGGTAGCCGATGTGGGAGCGGAAGATAGGACGGCGCACGCCGAGGATAGCATAGAGGCAGGAGACATCGGCAGTCAGGCGGATGTCGAGGGCAAGCGTATCTATACCTATCGTTGTGAGGAAAAGCATGTCGTCTACAATGTGCAGACCATACAGCACAAGGACAATCTGATCCAGACCCTCTTTCCGGGCAAAAGTTCGGAAAACGGCTTTGTATCACAGGTCATCACGGTTTCACCGGAAGATCTGAGCGGAAGTAATGTGACCGGAGAAAACAATATCATCACGGATGCGGATATGATCGTGATACATGATGCCACGACCGCTCTGCCAATCTATCAAGCGGCAAATCATACAGGGAAAAATGCAGATGTCCAGACCAGGTTTGATACTTCCTGTGATCTGTCAAGCCAAGCCTATGAGGCGATTTTAAAACGGCAGGCTTCCGGCGATCCGGCGGTCATGCTTTTGGATGCCAGCAGTATGGCATACACAGAAAAAGGGGATGCCAAGGCAGACCTTCTGGTGGAAAAATTATACGTTGCCCTCAATAAATACGGCGCAAAGTATTTTTATAATGTTTTTTGTCCGGATGCTTCCGGTCAGCGTGAACAGGATCCCGATGCCGCAGGCAGCCAGACCTTTTTCTACGCGCATGCGGTTACGGGCTTGCAGACTACAAAGGCTTCCTATGTCTTGGACTGGGATGGCAGTGACAGTCTGTTACGCCGGACACTTGATGCAGATGCGACAAGCCTTTTGACAGATCTTTCTTCTAAGCGGATTGCAGACGGCAAGCGGGCGCACATGCGCATTTTAGAGATCCAGCCGATCCCGTCCTATATCTATGGCAATCCGGGATGGAAATCTTACTATTGTGCCCTGTTACCGGATTTTATCGGGACAGACAGCGATATTGCAAGGGATCTTACCGTCACCTGCATGGCGACTTATGAGTGCAACAGCAAGGTGGAGGATCTGAATGCCAATTATGACCTCATTATCATCGGTGTCAAGCAGGATGAGACCAATGGGCTAAATGGCTACAACGATACGTCTTTGGGCAATCTTGCCTACACGACGGTGGGAGATCTGGTCAGCACGGATAGCGGCTATACCTATTATATTGATCCGGATTTCTTTGCCTTTGATAAGATCGGATCCTGGGGACGCTATGATAAGGACCAGCGGCATTGGATCTTTGGCAAATTGGATGCCTGGAATATGAATGACTGGTCGGAGTCTTTTATCGGATCCCAGCAGGGATCGGATATTGCACAGGCAAAGATCCGCTATGAGGCAACAGACTTATCAAAGACCAAGTATCAGGAGATTTTGGATTTTTCCCAGAAAAATCCGGTTGTTATAGATGATGGGCTCTATGCAGCCGATCAGACCCAGGTCGATACCGATCTGGTGGACGAGAGTTCCTTTGTTTACAATCTTGCAAAAGTGGGGCTGCGGAAAAATGACCAGACCCAGCAGATTCTATCTTATAGCAAGGCAGTGGAGGCAGATTCTTTGCTGGAATCCTGGATGCAGGAAGACCAGTGCAGTCTTACTTTTTCGGCAGATGATTCCAAGCAGGGAGAGGACGGCAAGCCGGTAGCCTATGACCCGACCTATGGCAGTCAGACGGTCTCATGGAACAAGGGCAAGGATTCTGCCACGATCGATCAGGTGCTCTTGCGTTCGACGGCAAACGACCAGACGGACGCGGAGGGCAATCCGGTCTTGCGCTACCACTTTAGTTTGCAGGGCAAGGCTGATGCTTTGTATCAGGTCAGACTATATGTTGACAGCAATGGCAATGGCTCTTTTGAAAAAGAAGAATGCAGCAGTGAGCCGACCATCACGGACACCACAGAGGGAGCCTTAAATGGCACGACTGCCAACGGCACGCTTTTAGCAGGGCATTCCTACACGGTGGAGCGGGCATTACCTGCCACGCAGGCGGGCATGCTGCCGTGGAAATTAGAAGTCAGTGCGGTGGATGCCGCGAGCGACCGTGACAGTGCCATCGGCTATACCCGTATCGCCAATTACGGACAGAAGGAGACCATTCATGTCTTGCAGATGAACCTGACCGCTGACATGAAAACAGATGCGACTTCCGAGATCCGTTTTGCAGACCGGACGACGGAAGTGGGAGCCAAGTTTGCGGCATATCTGGATAATGTCGAGGATTTTGATGTCGATATTGATTATCGGTCCAATTCCTGGTTTATGAATAATTATGAGGGCAAGCCGGAGGAATGGGCATCCGACCTGCAAAAGTATGACATGCTGATCTTAGGATTTTCGGATATATCCAGTTTTACAGATCAGGAAGACTTCGTATATGGTTTTCAAAAGTTTGTCGCATCCGGCAAGAGCGTGATCTTAGGACACGATATTGTGCAGGACAAATCTTTTGCCTATCCGAGTTATAATGAGTCGACACAAGAGGACAGCCGGGAAAGTGGTGAATGTTGGAGCGTGGATCAGGCAACTTCTATGTATCTGCGCGAGTTGAGTGGACAGATGGTGCGCTACTACTCCAACCAGAGTGAGGGCGGTTCCTACGAAAAAACCTATAGCCGGGGACAGGAGATTTCCCTTTTACCGGAAGAAGATATGGAAGTGGGTTATTACTGGAAATGGCATCGCTACAACTCATGGAATCCGGCGAGTGGCTACTGGGCATATCATAAGGGAGAGGACATCGGCGAGGAAGGCAAGTGGATGACGCGCGACGATTATCTGTCCAAACTGACATCCACAGGCGAGTCTATCTGCAACCTTATGGATAACAGTATCCGTGTCATGACCTATGGCGCGAGACTGCGCAAGACGACGGGCAATGGCATTGACCGGACGATCTACAGTCCGGCAGACCAGATGAAAAAAGTAGATGATACGACGCTGGACTGGACAAAGAGCGTGGAGACAGAGACCGTCCGCATTGCCAATCAGGGACAGATCACGACCTATCCTTACAAGATGGAAGATACGATCAGGGTTGGAACGACCCATGCGCAAAACTACCGACTGAATCTGGAAAACGCAACCGGGGCAGGGCTGAACTTCAAGGTGGAAGGCGATTATAGCGACTGGAAGGATGTGCCAAAGCAGACCATAGGATACGATATCCAGAAGAAAAATGAAGTGAGTCTGGTTTATATACCGTCAGAAAAGAAGGCTTATGGTTATTATAAGGTAACAGATAGTAACAAGGACGATGATGGAACTTATACGTCTATGCTGGTAAAAGTATATGATGAAGATGGAAACCAGATGAGTTATGCACAACCGGTATTTGGTGCTAGTGAAGATGGGACAATTATTACAGATATCCATCCATCCCAGCAGAAAATAGGACAAACCATTACTTATTACATGGGAAAACATGATAAGTCAACAAATATTAACAATCTTTATCAGGGTAATGGTGAAGACGGAAGTTGGAGAGATATTATATGGGGAAAGATGTCGGTTACCCGTTATGCGGATTATGCGGAAGTAGAGTACGAAATTGATGTAGATCAATATGTGGCATGGGGAAATCAACATATGAGTGGTAACTGGCCCAATAATAAAACCGATGCGGATAATGTTGCTAAGGTGGAAGTGATACATTACAGTCTGAGAAATTTCTCGGCAGGGGAATTTGCAAGTTCGGATTTCACAAAAGAATATATAGAGCAGTATGTGGAGCAGGCGAGTGCGTCCGGTGACCGGGCGATCGTCTGGTACAACCTATCCAATGATGCGGATGATGCGACCAATATCTATGCAGCCAGAGAGGGGGATGCCTCCAACAATTATTATCTGTATACCAAGGGCAATATCACCTATACCGGTCTGGGGCACAGTGGAACCATGACGGATGATGAGATCCGTTTGTTTGTCAATACCATGATCAGTTCTTTCCGCTCGCAGGAGGCGGCACCTTATCTGACGGTGACCAATGAGGAAGCCATACATAATGGATCGATCAGCACCTTTTACACGCAGGATCGCGGGGCAGATACGCAGGATATCGTGGCGCATCTGTTGGTCAATGATGCTTCTATCTCCAATCAGACAAAGACCTACCAACTGACTATCCGTGATGAAAATGGCAAATTGCTCGCAGACCATGTGGCGGTCAAAAAAGAGGATATTTATGATCTCAGGATCGCGGCAAGTGATGTTCTGGCAGGACAAAAGACCTATACGGCAACGCTGGAATCTTCTTATGTCCAGGAGGGCAAGAACTATACGACAGAGGATACGGTCATCATACGCGCCATGGTCACGCCTTTGTTTGACCTGTACTAGATTGGTAATTGCGCAAAGAGGCACGAAAGGGTATAGTAGATGGGAGCGGGAGAGAAGGAGAGAGCATGCAGATCTTATTGGAGAATGAAGAACTTCGCTTGACCATCAATACCTTTGGTGCTGAGATGGCAAGTATTTATCATAAGAAAAAGGAGACAGAGTATCTCTGGTGTGCGGATGCAGCGTATTGGAAACGCAGTGCGCCGGTATTGTTTCCATTTGTGGGAAGCCTACAGGATAAGACCTTCCGTTATGAGGGAAAATTTTATCCGATGGGACAGCACGGCTTTGCCCGTGACATGGAATTTGAAGTAGAGTCGCAGACAGCAGATCAGGTATGGTTTGTTCTGCGTTCGGATGAAAAGACGCTGGAAAAATATCCGCTGACCTTTGTCTTGCATGTGGGCTACCATTTGGCAGGACACGATATCCGGGTCATGTGGCGTGTGGAAAATCCGTCCGAAAAGGAACTTTATTTTTCCATCGGCGGACATCCTGCATTTATGTGTCCGCTGGCGGATGCGGGCAGACAGTCCGATTACTATTTGAAATTTAATACCGAAAAAGACATTACTTATAAACTGATCACGGACGGAGGTGTGCTGGGAGAGGACGAGGATATCCTGCCGCTTACGGACGGCTATGCCAAGGTCACAGACCACTTGTTTGACCGGGATGCGCTGATCGTGGAGGATAGACAGGCATCGGAGGTCAGCCTTTGTATGCCGGATCAGACACCTTATCTGACGGTGTCCTTTGATGCACCTTTGTTTGGGCTATGGACGCCGGTAGGCAAGGGCGCACCTTTTATCTGCATTGAGCCATGGTATGGCAGATGTGACCGGGCAGGATTTTCAGGCGAATTGAAAGACCGGGAATACGGAAATCGTCTGAGCACGGGAGAGGCTTTTGCGGCATCCTACCAGATCCATATTGCCTAGTCTGTGATGGCTTTTTGATGAAATTATAAACTGGACAAGTGATTTGTAAACAGATTCTAAAATCTTTATTAAATCATTTGTCCTTTTATTGACTTTGCCCTGCAAAATGATAGAGTTAATTTTAAAGAAATGATAGAGCAGAGATTTTTTAGAGTTTCTGGCTCGGAACGGAGTTGTCATGAGAGAGAAATTGGCTCGTTTTATGGTGGGGAGAAATGGCGCAGATGCGCTTTCAAAGTTCTTTTTATATGTAGCACTGGTACTGGTGGTCATTACCATGTTTTCACACAATGCCATCATTTATCTGCTTGCGATCGCATCTTTAGTTTATAGTTATTTTCGCATGATGTCACGCAATGTATCCAAGAGATATTATGAAAATCAACAGTATCTTCGCATGACGGATAAGATCCGGGACAAGTTCCGCGGTGCATCTGCCAAGGCACAGTATCAAAAGAGCAAGGCGGTCTATGAAAGAGAGCAGAAAAAGATCTACAAGATCTACTATTGCCCGTCCTGCAAGCAGAAGATCCGCGTGCCAAAGGGCAAGGGCAAGATCATGATCACCTGCCCGAAATGTAAGATGGAATTTATCAAGCGTACCTAGTGAGGTTGTTTCATGTTTGGATATATCAATGTTAATCGGAAAGAATTAAATGCAGAAGATGAAAAGACATATCAGGCATATTACTGCGGGCTCTGCCGTCAGTTAAAAAATGAGGCCGGGATCAAAGGACAGATGCTTTTAAACTACGATATGACTTTTCTTTTGATCCTTTTGACCGGTCTGTATGAGTTGGAGCATGAGGAGATATCCTACCGCTGTGCCGTGCATCCGGCGGCAAAAAAGACAGCCTATATCAATGCGGCGACGGAATATGCAGCCGCCATGGATATCGTGCTCAGTTATCACAGTTTGCAGGATGATTATGAGGATGAGGGCAGCCATATCAAGCAGGCTATGGCAAAGGCTCTCTTGAAGGACTACAAGCGCATCAGCATCCGCTATCCGAGGCAGGTGCAGGCGGTAGAAGAATATATGAAAAAACTTGCCGAGGCGGAAAAGGCAAAGGAGTCCAATATCGACATCGTTGCAGGCTATACCGGTGAGATGCTGGGCCAGATCTTTCAGTGGAAGCAGGATGAGTGGTCCAAAGATTTAGAGAGCATGGGCTTTTACATGGGCAAGTTTATCTATCTTTTGGATGCCTATGAGGATTTGAAACAGGATCAGAAAAAGGGCAATTACAATCCACTTGCCTATGTGCAGATGGAGTCCAAGGAAGAATATGAGACTTTTTGCCGTTCCACGCTTACCTGTCTGATGGCAGAATGTGCCAAATCTTTTGAACGTATGCCGATCTTGGAGCATGCAGAGATCCTGCGCAATATTTTATATTCCGGTGTTTGGACAAAGTACGAATACCTGAAATTAAAAGAGAAAAAGACGAAATCATAGAGTTGGAGGAAAACGTTTATGTCGGATCCATATAGGGTGTTGGGCGTATCGCGAGATGCATCCGAGGATGAGATCAAGAAAGCATATAGAACATTGAGCCGAAAATATCATCCCGATGCCAATGTCAATAATCCAAATAAGGATCAGGCAGAGGAGATGTTCAAAGAAGTACAGCAGGCTTACGATCAGATCATGAAAGAGCGACAGCAGGGAGCCAGTTTTGGCGGTTACCAGTATGGCTATGGCGGTTTTGGCGGACAGACATCACAATCCGGATATGAGCAGACGCAGGAGTCCAATGAGATGCGTGCCGCAGCCAATTATATCAATAGCAGGCATTTTGCAGAGGCAATGCATGTCCTAAATTCCATGCCGGATTCTGCAAGGGGCGGGCGTTGGTATTATTATGCCGCGATCGCCAGTGAAGGACTTGGCAATATGGTGGATGCCAAGGTGTTTGCAAGACGGGCGGTAGCCTTAGAACCGGGCAATTTCCAGTATCGCCAGTATCAGCAGCATCTGGAGTATGGCAGTGACTGGTATGAGACGCGTGGTTCTGCTTATGAAAGACCATATGCCGGCGTCACCCGGTGGTGCTTCAATATGTTCCTTTTGAATATTTTTTGCAATCTTTGTTGCTTTGGACCGAGATGTATGTAAAAAAGCGAAGTCATGTGTTGACTTCGCTTTTGCTTTCGGAAAGTTTATTTTCCGTTATATTTTTCTTCGCAGTATTTACAACGATACACTTCGTGTTCTTCATCGGTCAGGATAAAGATCTGGTCTAATTCCTGCTCGATCGAAGTAATGCATCTTGGGTTCTTGCAGGCGATCACGTTCTTGATCTGACGAGGAAGGGTCAGAACTTTTTTATCTACGATCTTGTCACCCTGAATGACATTGACCGTGATATTGTGATCGATATATCCAAGGATATCAAGATCCAAGGCATCGATCGGACATTCTACCTTGATGATATCCTTTTTCCCCATCTTGTTGCTCTTGGCATTCATGATGATAGCGACGGTGCAATCAAATTGATCTAAGTGCAGATCATGATAGATCTTCATGCTCATGCCTGCCTGAATATGATCGAGTACAAAACCCTCGTGAATTCCACTGATATTTAACATGATCCCACCTCCAATAATGTATAGATAAGTGCCATGCGGATATAGACGGCAAATTGTGCTTGTTTAAAGTAGGCTGCCCTCGGATCGTCATCGACTTCAACGGAAATCTCATTGACACGAGGCAATGGATGCAGAACCATCATATCTTTCTTGGCAAGAGCCATCTTATCAGCATTTAAGATATAGAAATCTTTCATGCGCAGATAGTCTTCCTCGTTGAAGAAACGCTCTCTCTGGACACGGGTCATATAGAGAATGTCAAGTTCCGGCATGGCATCTTCCAGTTTTACGACTTCTACATACGGGATGTGGTTTTTGTCTAAGACATCTTCGCGGATATAACTCGGAACACGCAGTTCCTCCGGTGAGATCAAGACAAATTTAATATTTGGATAGCGTACCAGGGCATTGATCAGAGAGTGCACGGTTCGTCCGAATTTCAGATCACCACATAAGCCAATCGTTAGATTATCCAATCTTCCATGTAAAGAACGAATGGTATATAAATCTGCTAATGTCTGTGTGGGATGTTGGTGACCACCATCACCGGCGTTGATAACGGGAATACTGGAATGAGAGGAGGCTACTAAAGGAGCACCTTCCTTGGGATGACGCATTGCACAAATATCTGCGTAACTGGAAATAACACGAATGGTATCGGAAACACTTTCGCCTTTGGAAGCGGAAGAAGAATCAGCACTGGCAAAACCAAGAGTGGAACCACCAAGGTTGAGCATGGCTGCTTCAAAACTTAAACGAGTACGAGTGCTTGGCTCGTAGAAACAAGTGGCCAGTTTTTTGCCATGACAGGAATCCGCATATTTGTCGGGATGCTGTCTCATGTCATCGGCCAGATCCATTAGTTGCTCGATTTCCTCTGTTGAAAAGTCCAGAGGGTTCATAAGATGACGCATAACAAACCTCCGTTTTTGGTATTTTTCTTATCATATAATAGCGGTCGGCAAAATTCAACTCATAAGTGATATTCAGACAATTCAGACGATAGTGCCGGAGGGACACTCTATGTGGCAAAAGGAACGTCCCTCTGGCACATTTGGTCTGAATTTGTTATACTAAAAGTTATGAAAAAAACAGTGGAAAGCGGAAAGGAAATAGATATGAAGTGTGTTAGAAATTTACTGGAAAAACTGGATTATGAACTGTTACAGGGGAATCTGGAGCAGGAGATTTCAAGCCTTGTTTATGATTCCAGAAAAGTAGAAAAGGATGCTATGTTTGTCTGCGTCAAAGGCGCCGCCGTGGATGGGCATATGTTCGCGGCAGAGGTGGTAGAAAAAGGTGCAAGTGTCCTTGTAGTTTCAGAAGAAGTAGAAGTCGGGGATGACGTGACCATCGTCAAAGTGGCAGATACCAGAGAGGCACTGGCTTATCTGGCAGCAGCATATTTTGACCACCCGGCAGATACCTTAAAGGTCATCGGTATCACAGGAACCAAGGGAAAGACGACGACCACCTATATGGTCAAGTCCATCATGGAAAATGCAGGTTTTAAAGTAGGTCTGATCGGTACGATCGAAGCCATCATCGGGGATGAGAAAATCCCTGCCAATAATACGACACCGGAATCCTATGTGGTGCAGGAGTATTTCCGCAAAATGCTGGATGCCGGATGTGACTATGCGGTCATGGAAGTATCTTCCCAGGGACTTATGATGCATCGCGTGGATGGCTTTACCTTTGATGTCGGCATCTTTACCAATATCGAACCGGATCATATCGGACCAAACGAGCATGCTTCTTTTGAGGAATATTTGCAGTGCAAGGCGCTGCTTTTCCAGAAATGCCGTCTGGGTATTGTCAATGCGGATGATGCCCATGTGGAGGCTATTTTAAAGAACCACACCTGTCAGGTGCAGACCTACGGATTTTCAGAAAAAGCAGATATTCGTGCTACTGACATGAAATTGGTGCGAAAGGGCGGTCACTTAGGCGTTGCTTATCATGTGAGCGGTCTTTTGGAGGGCGATATCGAGACCAGTGTACCGGGACGCTTTAGTGTATATAACTCTCTGACAGCGGTGGCGATCTGCAATCATTATGGCGTGGATATGGAAGTGATGAAAAAGGCACTTTTAAATGCTTCTGTCAAAGGACGTATCGAACTGGTGCATGTATCCGATGATTTTACGCTGATGATCGACTACGCCCACAATGCCATGAGTCTGGAAAGCTTGCTTACAACCCTGAAAGAATACGAACCGGGCAGATTGGTATGTCTCTTTGGCTGTGGTGGCAACCGTTCCAAGTTGCGTCGTTATGAGATGGGCGAGGTGTCTGGCAAGTTGGCAGATCTTACCATCATCACATCCGACAATCCGCGTTTTGAAGAACCGCAGGCAATTATCGACGACATTAAGACCGGTATCGGCAAAACAGATGGCAAGTATATCGAGATCATTGACCGGAAAGAAGCCATCCGCTATGCAATCTCACACGGACAGCCGGGAGATATTATTGTTTTGGCTGGAAAAGGCCATGAAGATTATCAGGAGATCAAAGGGAAAAAGTACCCGATGGATGAACGTGTCCTGATCGCAGAAGTTTTAGAAGAAATAGGCTGGACAAAATAATTTTTACAGAAGGAAAGACAGATGTTGTATGGTGACGTGATAATCGACATATCACTGGAAAAACTGGATAAGACCTTTCAATATGAGATCCCGGAGCATTTGCGGGAAACCGTACAGATTGGAAGCCGTGTCGTGATCCCTTTTGGCAATGGAAAAAGGCGCATTACGGGATATGTGGTCGATATGTCCACGGAGCCAAAGATCGATGCCGGGCGGATCAAGCCCATCCTTGGCGTGTCGAAGGATAGCATTGCCGTGGAGTCACAGTTGATCGCGCTGGCAGCCTGGATCCGCCGCAACTATGGATGTACCATGAACCAGGCGCTAAAGACGGTCATTCCCATCAAGAAAAAAGAGGCAGGAAAGGAAAAAAAGACAGTCACTTTTCTTTTGACGAAAGAGCAGGCGCGGGACGAACTCTCTAGTCTGCTGGCAAGGAAACGGCATAGTCAGGCAAAGGAACAACTTTTACGCAGCCTGATGGAAAAAGGTACTCTGCCTTGGGAGGACATCACCGGCAGGATGCAGATCCCGTCGACCGTGATTCGTGATCTTGAAAAAAATGGCTGGGTGCGGATCGACGCCGAGCGAGCCTATCGCAATCCACTTCCGGCAACTACGGAAAAGGAAAGACCGATTGTCCTTAGTCCGGCACAAAGGGATGCCGTTTCGCGCATTACGCAGGATATGGAAGCGGGCAGGCTGGGAACCTATCTTTTGTACGGGGTGACCGGCAGTGGAAAGACCCAGGTATATATGGAACTCATTGCAAAGACTTTGGCGAGCGGGAAAAGTGCCATTGTACTGATCCCGGAGATCGCACTGACCTATCAGACTTTGATGCGTTTTTATCAGCGCTTTGGCGATCAGGTATCCATCATGAATTCCCGCATGTCGCCGGGAGAGCGTTTTGACCAATACGAACGGGCAAAAAAGGGGGACATCCGCATTATGATAGGACCGCGGAGTGCTTTGTTCACACCTTTTTCCGATTTAGGGCTTATCATTATAGATGAGGAACACGAACCTTCCTATAAGAGTGAGACCGTTCCCAGGTATCACGCCAGGGAGACGGCGATCGCCAGAGCCAATATGCAGGGGGCAAGCGTGGTCTTGGGATCCGCGACACCATCGGTAGAGTCTTTTGCCAAGGCTAAAAGTGGTCAGTATACCCTTTTGACCTTGCCGGACCGCATATCGGGACGGAGGCTGCCAACCTGTGAGATCGTTGACCTGCGGGCGGAACTGCGGCAGGGCAACCGGTCGATCCTATCACGCAGATTACAGGAACTGATGGCAGACCGCTTGCAGAAAAAAGAGCAGATCATGCTCTTTGTCAACCGGAGAGGGCTGGCTGGCTTCGTTTCTTGCAGAGCCTGTGGGCATGTGATAAAATGTCCCCATTGTGACGTTTCCTTGAGTCTGCACCGCGGGGACGTCCTGCGCTGCCACTATTGCGGCTATGAGACGAGCAAACCGGTGGCCTGTCCATCCTGTGGTTCCAAATATATCGGTGGCTTTAAGGCGGGCACGCAAAAGTTTGAGGAAGTCGTCAGACAGACTTTCCCGACAGCGCGTGTCCTGCGCATGGATACGGATACGACGCGTGGAAAGAACGGACATCAGGAGATTTTAGATGCCTTTCGCAGAGGGCAGGCGGATATTTTGATCGGGACGCAGATGATCGTCAAGGGACATGATTTTCCCAATGTGACTTTAGTCGGTGTGCTGGCAGCAGACTTATCGCTCAATTCCAGTGATTTTCACAGCGGAGAGCGCACCTTTCAATTGTTGACACAGGCGGCAGGCAGAGCGGGCAGGGGTGACATTCCGGGCAATGTCGTGATGCAGACTTACCAGCCGACGCATTATAGTATTCTTGCCGCAAAAGATCAGGATTACGAGGCATTTTATGAGGAAGAGATCGCCTACCGCGAGTTGATGGATTATCCACCGGCGGCGCACATGCTTCTGATCCTCATCACTTCCGAAAAGGAAGAAGAGGCAGACCGGTGTGCCAAGGCGCTGGCAGACCTGATCGGAAAAAATGCACCGCAGATCCGGTGCTTAGGTCCATCCGATGCTGTCGTGGCAAAGGTCAGGGATGTCTACAAAAAAGTGATCTACTGCAAACACAAAGATTATGAGCAGTTGATCGAGATAAAAGACCGCATTGCGCAGACCATACAGACGGATGCGGAATTTGCAAAGGTAATGGTCTGGTTCGATTTTGATCCAATGAATCAGGCGTAATTTTATAGAAAGAGGGATAATTTTATGGCAATCAGACAGATTAGAGTACAGGGAGACGATGTTTTGACAAAGGTATGTCGTCCGGTAAAGGAGATCACACCAAGGATCGCAACCTTGATCGAGGATATGATCGACACCATGTATGAATACGACGGTGTAGGTCTTGCGGCACCGCAGGTGGGCGTCCTGCGCAGGATTGCAGTGATCGATGTAGGAGATGGTCCGATCGTTCTGGTCAATCCGGAAGTGATCGAGACATCCGGATCCCAGACAGGCGAGGAAGGCTGTTTATCCCTTCCGGGCAAATCCGGTCAGGTGACCCGTCCGAATTATGCCAAGGTGCATGCTTTCAATGAAAATATGGAAGAATATGAGGTGGAGGGCGAAGAACTTTTAGCCAGAGCCCTGTTACATGAAATCGACCATCTGGACGGACATATGTATACCGAAAAGGTGGAAGGCAATCTGCATGATGTAAATTATGAAGAAGAGGAAGCATAGAGGAGAAGGGGAATGAAAGTTGTTTTTATGGGAACACCGGATTTCGCGGTAGCGACGGTGGATGCCATTGCAAAGGCAGGACATGAGATCGTGCTTGTTGTGACCCAGCCGGATAAACCTAAGGGTAGAGGCAAGGAAATGCAGTTTCCGGCAGTCAAGACCTGGGCAGTCGAGCATGACATTCCGGTCTACCAGCCAAAGCGTATCCGCGAGCCGGAGGCAGTGGAAGTCTTGAAAAAACAGGATGCAGACATCTTTATTGTAGCAGCCTTTGGGCAGATCCTTCCAAAGGAAGTCTTAGAGATTCCGCTACTTGGCTGTGTCAATGTGCATGCTTCGCTTTTGCCAAAATATCGAGGCGCAGCCCCGATTCAATGGGCGGTCATGAATGGTGATGAAAGCAGCGGCGTGACGACCATGCAGATGGGTGTCGGATTGGATGACGGCGACATGCTGTTAAAAGAGGAAGTCAGACTGGCAGCCGATGAGACAGGTGGAAGCCTTTTTGATAAACTGGCGATCGTTGGCGGTGGGCTTTGCGTAAAGACTATGGAAGGGCTTGCAGCAGGCACGATCACACCGATCCCGCAGGCGGAAGCAGAAGCGACCCATGTCGGCATGATCAAAAAGAGCATGGGAGATCTTGATTTTACAAGAAGTGCTGTTGAACTGGAGCGTCTGGTAAGAGGTCTGAATCCTTGGCCGAGTGCTTATACCCATCTGGAAAATAAGACCCTGAAGGTCTGGAAGGCACGCGTGGAGAATAGTACTTACCCGGATGCTGTGCCGGGGCAGGTGGCGGCGGTAGATGCAGACGGCATTGCCATTGCCACCGGGGATGGACTTTTCGTTATGGAAGAGATCCAGTTGGAAGGCAAAAAACGTATGCCTGTCGCAGATTTTTTGCGCGGCCGCGACATCCCGGTCGGGACGGTTTTTGGGAAGCAGAAATAGTCGGTAATAAGGTGTTAGTTAAGTTGTCCACAGACATTATTTCAAGTCAGACCTTAAAAAAACGTCCTCACTTAATAAGCGATAGCGAATTTAGTGAGGCTACGTTTTTTACAGAGTGCGAACGTGTCTGACTGGAATGATGTCTGCGGACAACGGAATTATTATATATAAGGAGCAAAATTATGTACGGATATTATGGATTTTACTGGGACCCGACCTACTACCTGGTCGTCATCGGAGCCATCATCTGCCTG
This sequence comes from bacterium, assembly GCA_963629085.1. GTDB lineage: Bacteria > Bacillota > Clostridia > Lachnospirales > Lachnospiraceae > Pararoseburia. The sequence goes on along the minus strand of CAVGHS010000003.1, from coordinate 30,017 downwards.
ATCGCATCAGTGCGGGTCAAAGGAACTTTCAACAGATACAACCGCGTGCGCAGTGCCTCCGGCATGACGGGCGCACAGGCGGCAGAGCACATGCTTCGCAGGTCCGGCATTTATGATGTGACGGTGCAGCACGTATCCGGCAACCTGACGGATCATTACGATCCGCGCAACAAGACCCTGAATCTATCCGATCCGGTCTACAATTCTACCAGTGTGGCAGCCATTGGCGTAGCAGCGCATGAGTGCGGACATGCCATCCAGCATCAGCGAAACTACTTCCCACTGACCTTGCGCAGTGCCATTGTTCCGGTAGCAAATTTAGGCTCAACCCTGTCATGGCCGCTCATCATCATCGGACTGCTCTTTAACAGTCGTATGGGGCAGACTCTGATCATGGCAGGCGTGATCGCATTTTCACTGGCAGTCTTGTTCCAGTTGGTGACGCTTCCGGTCGAGTTTAATGCATCGGCAAGAGCACTTCGCTTTTTAAACGATACGGGTATGTTATCCCATGAGGAACTCAAAGGAACGAAAAAGGTGTTAAAGGCGGCAGCACTGACCTATGTCGCAAGTGCAGCGGCAGCCATCCTGCAACTCTTACGACTGGTGCTCCTGTTTGGAGGAAATAGACGCAATGACTGATCCGAATCAAAGAGAAATCATTGTCGCCATCCTGGAAGAAGTGCTGGAAGAGGGAAAATACTCTCATCTGGTGCTGGGGGCGACCTTGGAAAAATATCAATATCTTTCCAAACAGCAGCGCGCATTTATCACGCGTGTGACACAGGGGACGATCGAGCGGCTTTTACAGATCGATGCCATTTTAGGACAGTTTGTAAAAAAGCCAAAGGTGCCAAAGATGAAGCCACTCATCCGTACCGTCCTTCGCAGCAGTGTCTATCAGATCGTTTTTATGGATGGTGTACCGGATGCGGCGGTCTGCAATGAAGCCGTCCGTATCGTGAAAAATCATGGACTGGGCGGACTTTCCGGTTTTGTCAATGGTGTTTTGCGCAACATTTCCAGAAACAAGGATAATATCACTTACCATGGACTTTCTGAAGCCTATTCCATGCCACAGTGGATCATTGATACATGGGAAGGGCAGTTTGGCAGGGAGACCACAAAGCAGATCCTAGAGGAATTGTCAGCGGAAAAGAAAACCTGTATCCGCGTCAATACCGGTAATATTTCTGTGGAAGACCTGACCAAAAGTCTGTGTGCGCAGGGGATCACGGTAGAGTCTTGTGATGAGATCCCATATGCCCTTTATATCAGTGGTTATGACTATCTGCGTGGTATTCCGGAATTCCTTGCCGGAGATTTTTATATACAGGATTTTTCCTCTATGATGGTGGCACACAGTGCCGGCATTCAGGCGGGAGATCATGTGATCGATGTCTGTGCAGCACCCGGCGGTAAGAGCCTGCATGCGGCAGAACTTTTGGCGGGGACAGGACTTGTGGAAGCCAGAGATCTTTCGGATCGCAAGGTTTCCCTTTTGGAAGAAAACATCAAGCGTATGGGGCTTGACAATATCCGGGCAGAAAAATGGGATGCGACTATCTTAAAAGAAGCATCCATAGGGCAGGCAGATGTAGTGATCTGCGATGCACCTTGCTCCGGACTTGGTGTTGTGGCGAAAAAGCCGGACATCAAGTACCACATGACAAGGGAGACGCAAAAGGAACTGGCTGTATTGCAACGTCAGATCCTGGACGTGGTCTGTGCTTATGTCAAGGCAGGCGGGACACTTATGTATTCAACCTGTACGATCTCGGCACAGGAAAACGAGGACAATGTGGCGTGGTTCTTAGAGAAGCACCCGGATTTTTCTTTGGAAACAGAGAAGCAGTTTTTGCCAAAAGCAGGTAAGCAGGATGGTTTCTTTTTGGCAAAGATGAAAAAGAGATAGGAAAAAGATGGAAGAAAGAAGAGATATCAAGTCTTTATCATATGAGGAAGTCTTGGCGTTTGTAGAAGAATTAGGAGAGAAGAAATTCCGCGGCAAACAGTTGTATGAATGGATGCATATACATAATGTGGCATCTTATGATGAGATGACCAATCTGCCAAAGAAATTCCGGGAAGTCTTAAAAGAGCAGACGACCTATACGGCATTGGAACAGATCGATTGTCAGATATCAAGGGAAGACGGTACGCGCAAGTACCTCTTTGCCTTAGCGGATGGCAATATGGTAGAAAGTGTTCTCATGCGTTACCATCATGGCAATTCGGTCTGCGTTTCCTCCCAGGTGGGCTGTCGCATGGGCTGCCGCTTTTGCGCATCGACACTGGACGGTCTGGTCAGAAATCTGGCACCGTCAGAGATCCTGGATCAGATCTATGCGATCGAGCGGGATACGGGGGAAAAGGTTTCCAATATTGTGGTGATGGGAACCGGGGAGCCGATGGATAATTATGACAACCTTATACGTTTTATCCATCTGCTGACCGATGCCCATGGCAAGAACTTAAGCCAGCGCAATATCACGGTCTCTACCTGCGGGATCGTACCAAATATGCGCCGTCTGGCAGAGGAAGGCTTACAGATCACACTGGCATTATCCTTGCATGCGCCAAATCAGAAAAAACGTCTGGAACTTATGCCGGTTGCCAACAAATATGACATCCATGAGGCGGTAGATGCCTGTCGCTATTATTTTGAAAAGACCGGAAGACGTGTGACTTTTGAATATAGTCTGGTGGGCGGTGTCAACGACAGTGAGGAAGATGCTGCTGAGTTGTGTGCCCTGACGGATGGGATCAACTGTCACATCAATCTGATCCCGGTCAACCCGATCAAGGAGAGAGACTATGTGCAGTCAGACAAGCGGGCGATCGAGGCCTTTAAAAACAAACTTGAAAAATACGGGAAAAATGTTACTATTAGAAGGGAAATGGGCAGAGATATTGATGGTGCCTGTGGACAATTAAGACATAGACATATTTCCGAGACATAAGAAAGGTAAAATACATGAACTATTCTGTTTTGACGGATATTGGACGTACGCGTTCGCAGAATCAGGATGCAGTGTTTGCCACGGAGGAGCCCATTGGTTCTTTACCGAATCTATTTGTGGTCGCCGACGGAATGGGCGGTCACAAGGCAGGAGAATACGCATCCAGCCAGGCAATCGCACTGGTAAAACGTGAGATCGCGTCCGATACGGGATCTGAACCGGTTCAGATTATCAATCAGGGAATTACAGCAGCAAACAAGAGCATATACGAAGAAGCGACACAGGATGAGGAAAAGTATGGCATGGGTACGACCATGGTCGCAGCAAGCATTATGGAGGATCATCTTTGTGTGGCAAATGTTGGCGACAGCAGGCTTTATGTATATAGAGACGGACACTTGCGTCAGATCACGCAGGATCATTCTGTGGTCGGCGAGATGGTGCGTAAGGGTGACATGCCAAAGGAAGAAGCCAGAAGCCATCCAAAGCGCAATCTGATCACGAGGGCAGTTGGCGCAGAGGCAGAGGTCAGAGTTGATTTCTTTGACGAGAGCCTGCAAGTTGGTGATCTGATACTTATGTGTACGGATGGACTGACATCTATGGTCGAGGAAAGCGAGATCGTAGAGGTCTTGGCAGGATCCGGGCAGATGGCAGATAAAGTAGCAAGTTTGGTCGATCTGGCGAACGATCATGGTGGCAAGGACAACATTACGGCAATCGTAATAGAACCATTTTCTGATGAGGTGTAAAGATGTTGACAAAAGGAAATTATATAGCAGATCGTTATGAGATCTTAGATAAAATCGGTACCGGCGGCATGTCCGATGTCTATAAGGCAAGGGATCATATCTTAGGTAGAGAAGTAGCAGTTAAAGTATTAAAGCAGGAGTTTGCAGAGGATGTCACCTTTGTGACAAAATTCCGTTCCGAAGCGCAGTCAGCGGCAGGATTGGAACATGCCAATATTGTCAATATCTATGATGTCGGCAGTGAAAATGGCATGTACTATATCGTTATGGAATATGTTGAGGGTATCACCCTAAAGACCTATATCGAGAAAAAAGGACAACTCAATTTTAAAGAGGCGATCAGCATAGCCATTCAGGTAGGTCGCGGTATTGAGGCAGCACACAACAAGGGCATTATCCATAGGGATATCAAGCCGCAGAATATCATTATTTCTACAGAGGGCAAGGTAAAGGTGACCGATTTCGGTATCGCAAGAGCCACCACGTCCAATACCATCCATGCGGATGTGATGGGGTCTGTGCATTATGCATCCCCGGAGCAGGCGAGAAATGGTTATGTAGATGGAAAGAGCGACATTTATTCTCTGGGTATCGTTATGTATGAAATGGTGACCGGACGTGTACCATTTGACGGAGATACGACCGTTGCTGTCGCTTTGCAGCATTTACAGGAAGAAATGGTAGCGCCGAGCGCCTATGCACCGGAACTGCCGATCAGTCTGGAAAAGATCATTTTGAAATGTACCATGAAGAGCCCGGATCGCAGATATGCTACGATCGAGGATCTTTTACTGGATCTGAAAAAAGCACTTGTCAGCCCGAATGAGGACTTCGTGACGATCGGTTCCGCGGATGATGTAGAAAAGACCCGGGTGATCTCACCGGAGGAGCAGGAGCAGATCCGCGAGGGATTTGCCGAGGGCGAGGAAGCGGATGAGGATGGACTTTTAGAGGATGAGGAAGACGAGGAAGAAGATGGCCCGGTCAATCCAAAACTTGACAAGGCAATCACCATTATGGGAATCGCGGCAGCCGTTGTCATCATCGCCATTGTGATCTATATCATCGGCAGTTTCTTTGGGCTTTTCCATTTCGGAACCAAGAAGAGCGACAGCGATAAGGATAGCAAGACACAGGCTGAGCAGGTAGAAATGATCGATGTTGTAGGTATGACCGAGGATGAGGCAGTTGCAGCCTTAAAGAAAGCAGGCATTTCCTATGAGATCGTTTATGAATCTTCCGATGATGCGGAGGAAGGCGATGTCATCAAGCAGAGTGCTGATGAGGGCGACAAGGTCTCTACGACAGAAAAGGTAAAGATCACCGTATGCAAAGAGGGAGATCTGGAGATACCGAGCGTGGTAGGCATGAGCGGTGACGCAGCCATCCAGACCTTAAAGGATAAGGGATTTAAGGCAAACCGTACGTTTGAATACAGTTCTGATGTTGCAGAGGGGCAGGTCATCAGCCAGACACCGACCGGTGTTGGTAAAAAGGGTGATACCGTGACAATCGTTGTCAGTGCCGGTATCCAGTCCGTGCAGGTACCATCTTTGACCAACAAGACACAACAGGAAGCAGCCAATGAACTTGCAAGTGTCGGCTTACAGGTCGGCAATGTGACAACCGAATATAGTGATAATTATGCAGCAGGTAAAGTCATTCGTCAGGGAATTAGCCAAGGCAAGACAGTCGATGCTGGAACCTCGGTCGATCTGGTTATCAGTGATGGCAAGAAACCGGAGTATTACAGTTATTCCGGTAGTGTCAGCAATACACATGATGTACCGGTATCCGTTGTCTTAAAGGATGCGGAAGGCGTTGCTATTGCATCATGGGATCTGCAGGCAAACCAGTCACTCAATATCAGTGCCAAGGATATCGCGACTTCTTCCGGTACGATCGAGATTACCGGAGACGGTGTGAGCGAGACCAAGACAGTCACATTTACAAAGCAGTAAGGAAAGTATGACAGGCAGGATAGTAAAAGGAATTTCCGGATTCTACTACGTTTTCGTAGCGGGATCCGGAATTTATGAATGTAAGGCAAAAGGTGCCTTTCGAAAACAAGGGATAAAGCCTCTGGTCGGCGACCAGGTAGAAATTGATGTGCTGGATGAGGGACAACATCTGGGAAATGTGGTCAGGATCCTACCACGCAAAAATGCCCTGATCCGTCCGGCAGTTGCCAATGTCGATCAGGCACTTGTCATTTTTGCGACGGATTCCCCCAAGCCAAATCTCAATCTTCTGGATCGTTTTTTGGTCATGATGGCATATCAGGATCTGCCGGTGCAGATCTGTTTTAATAAAGAAGATCTGGGAAGCCAGGCGGACAAGCAGATCTTAAAGGAGACTTATGAACTGGCGGGCTATCCGGTACATTTTACCCAGGCGATCACCGGGGAAGGCAGAGAGGAGATCCGGGCGCTCTTGCAGGGCAAGACGACTACAGTGGCAGGACCTTCCGGTGTCGGCAAGTCGTCGCTGATCAATGGCTTGCAGGATCATACTCTGATGGAGACCGGGACTATCAGCCAGAAGATCGGGCGTGGAAAGCACACGACCAGACACAGTGAACTGATTCCGATCGGTCAGGATTCCTTTATCATGGATACACCGGGCTTTAGTTCCATGTATGTACCGGAGATCGAGGCAGGGGATTTGTGGGAATGTTTCCCGGAATTTGTGCCACATGAGCCGGAATGTCGTTTTCAGGGCTGTGCCCATATAGGAGAACCGGATTGTGGGATCAAAGAGGCAGTGGCACGCGGGCAGATCGCGCAGAGCCGCTATGACAATTACAAGTTATTGTATGAAGAATTAGCCCAGGCAAAGAAATATTAGACTAGGAGAAAAAAGATGAATTGTTTGTCACCTTCGATTTTATCTGCGGATTATGGAAAATTGGCAGAGGAGATAGAGAAAATTGATGAGGCGGGAGCCCAGTACATCCATATTGATGTCATGGACGGTATGTTTGTACCCAATATCACGCTGGGAGCACCGGTGATCAAGTCTTTGCGTAAATACACAGATCGCATTTTGGATGTGCATCTGATGATCGAAGAACCGGATCGCTATGTGGAGGATTTTGCCAAGGCAGGAGCAGATATCATTACGGTACACGCCGAGGCTTGCCGCCATCTGGATCGTACCGTAGCGCATATCAAGGAACTGGGCGTGATGGCTGGCGTTGCGATCAATCCGGCAACACCGATCGAGGTCTTACGCCATGTCATAGACCAGGTCGATATGGTTCTGATCATGACCGTTAATCCGGGATATGGCGGACAGAAACTGATCCCATATACCTTGGAAAAAGTGACGGAACTGCGTCGCATCTTAGGAGAGCGCGGCATCAAACTCGATATTGAGGTAGATGGTGGCATCACTCTGGATAATGTCGATCAGGCACTCATTGCCGGTGCCAACATCATTGTGGCTGGCAGTGCCGTATTTTCCGGGGATGCAGCAGCCAATGTGGAAGCATTTTTGACACATATGTAGACCACAGGGACGTTCCTTTTGGCTTATGGAGTGTCCCAAATGGCTTGGAGTATAGAGGTTACAACATGAAAAAAGAAGAAGTAACACTGATTTTGGCAGGGGGCAATTTATCCCTGCCTTTTTTGGAGAATGTCATAAAAGAATATGCGGGGGCAACTGTCATTGCGGCAGACCGAGGACTGGAAGCCTGCATGAAATTGCAGATAGAGCCGGACTATGTCATAGGAGATTTTGATTCACTGGATGAACAGGTCAAAGAAGCCTTTTTAGCAGATCAGCGAAATGTGACTAAACTCAATCCCATCAAGGACGATACGGATTCGGAAGCAGCACTGCATCTGGCGTTTGAAAAGACAAAGGGGCATATCTATCTTTTGGGAGGAACCGGGACCAGACTGGATCATGTGTTGGGCAATGTTGCCATCCTGGGACAGGGCTTTGCGCAGGATCGAAACGTTTTTTTATTGGATGAACACAACCGGATCCGTCTGATCCAGAAGGAATGCCGGATCAAAAAGGAAGAACAGTATGGCAAGTATGTGTCGGTGGTATCTTTTTGCGGCGTTGCAAGAGGAGTCAGTGAGAGCGGCGTATTCTATCCACTGGATTATGTAGACTTGCAGCCGTTTACATCCTTAGGCATCAGTAATGAAATCGTGGACGAGGAAGCCGTGATCACGGTGGAGGACGGGACGCTCATTGTCATTGAGTCGAGGGACTGAACGCGGAGGCAGGCACAGATAAAGATGAGCAGTCCCCCCGTCCCGGTGTCTGTGCGCCTGTCCTTATCGGTGCCGCCCTTGCTCAAGCCAAAAGGGACGCTCCTTGTGGCAAAAGGAACGTCCCTGGTGTCAGCAGCAAATGTTTTCGGAAAGAGAAGACATTTTGGACTGATGAATATTTTGTCTGTTCAGTTATTTCACCTTGCTATACTGAACAAATGGGACTATAATCGCATCTGGAAATTTCATAGTGCGGGAGCACGCTGTATGAAAAAAATGAAAGAGCCGGAGGGTGGTATCCTGACCTTAGAATTTTTCCACGCCTTTGCCGCGGATTTCAAACAGGCGACCGGTGCATGGTTGCTTCTGTTTGTCGTTATGATCTTGGGCGCAGGGGATATGTATTATGCCATAAAGATCGCAGAGCCGGTCAATATGTTCTTTTTGTTCTTTGGCGGTGTGCTTTTCTTTGTAGCGGTCAGTATGCTCTTTTGGGTCTTTCCATTGGTGGCAAATTATGATAACCGGATCAAAGGTCATCTGACCAATGCCTTTTTGTTTGCTTTTGGCAAACTGCCGGCGACACTTTTGCTCTGGGGCATCTGGGGCGGACCGGTAATTTTGTGCTATTTTAGACCGGTCTTTACCAGTCTGGTCGGCTATATCATTGTATTCTTTGGCGTGGCACTGCAACTTTGGCTTTCCCACCTGATCTGGGATCATACCCTGAGTCGGGAAGAGGCTTTGGAAGTTCACAGCGTCGGCAGATAAGGTGTGATGTCGTAGCCGGAGGCAAAGTTAATAAATTTGGAAGTACGAAGGGGCGTGAAAGCGTCCTTTTTCCATATAATGCCAAAATCCGTGGAGAGTCTTGGATCGAGAGGTATCTGCACAAAGTCTCTTGGATTTACGGCGAGACTGGAATAGAGAAAGGCAGCACAATCGCTCTTTCGTACAAAATTCAGTGTCGTGTAAAGTTGACTGCAATACATGAGGATATTGGGCTGTATCTGCATGGAATGAAAGCGTGACAGGATCATATCATTTTGCACGGAGTCTGTGTTATACATGATGAGTTTTTCGTCCGATAACATATCAAAGGTCACAATCTTTTCTTTTGCCAGACGGTGCGTGCGGGAAACACACAGAACGGTCTGGTCTTCCATCATTTTCAGACTATTGTATTTTTCTATATTATAGTAATTCATATTGACGAGGGCGATATCCAGTCCCTCGGAATCCAACATCTTGCGGGCGCGTACAGACCCGTATTCGTAAAGACGCACAGGTATGTCATAGGCTTCCTGAAAGGCATCCATCAGACGAGGAAAAAAGACCATGCTCATAAGAGGGGGGATGCCGATGCGTACCGGTGGATTGGAGGACCGCATTTCAGAAAACTGTGTGTGGAGATCCTGACTCTGACGAATGATCTGCTCGGCACTCTTGTAAAAATCCTCTCCTTCCTTGGTAAGAGAAATGGAATTTTTCCCATGGTTAAAGAGACGTAAATGGAATTCTTCTTCCAATTTCTTGAGTGCGACCGAGATCGTCGGCTGCGATACATAGAGTTCATCGGCTGCCTTGGTGATGCTGTGGCATCTGCATACGGCGCAAAAGTATTCTAATTGATTGAGTGTCATCTTTCATCCCTCCCAAAAGATCGTAAATATTGTTTGGTTTCAGTATAGTTTTTGACTATGCCAGCGTCAAGTAAAATAAAATGTACAAATACTAATGCAGGGGATATAATAGCAACATCAAAAGAAGTTATTCATTGGCCGATGAACAAAACCAAATAACCACACTTTATTTGGAAGGAGATTCATTTATGAGTACAGCAACCATTACACTATTATTTTTGGCATTTGCCATTGTCATGTTCGTGACAGAGAAACTGCCACTGGGCGTGACATCCATGATTGTCTGTGTCGGACTTGTTGTTACGGGGGTTTTAGACTGGAAGACGGCATTCAGCGGATTTATCGACAGTAATGTGATCTTGTTTGTTGCCATGTTTATTGTGGGCGGAGCCTTATTTGAAACCGGTATGGCAAATGAGATCGGCGGACTGGTAACGAAGTTTGCAAAGAACGAACGGGGTCTGATCGTAGCGATCATGGTCATTGTAGGACTGATGAGCGGTGTTTTATCCAACACCGGAACGGCAGCTATTTTGATCCCGGTCGTGATCGGGATTGCGGCAAGATCGAACTTCCGCAGATCCAGACTTCTGATGCCGCTGGTATTTGCAGCAGCCATGGGCGGAAATCTTTCTTTGATCGGCGCGCCGGGCAATATGATCGCACAATCTACCTTGGAAGAGGCGACCGGCATGAGTTTTGGATTTTTTGAATATGCCATTGTCGGTTTGCCGATCCTGATCGCCGGTATCATCTTTTATGCAACCGTGGGATTTAAGTTACTGCCAAATCATGAGGTGACAGATTCGGACATGGCATACGATGAGAAAAAAGATTTTTCGGATGTGCCGCGATGGAAAAAGATTCTTTCCCTGGTTATTCTGATCCTTACCTTATTGGGGATGATCTTTGAGGATAAGATCGGTATCAAGTTGTGCGTGATCGGATGTATCGGTGCATTGGCGTTGATCGTTACCGGTGTTATATCCGAAAAGAATGCCCTGAAATCCATAGATCTAAAGACCATCTTCCTTTTTGGCGGTACGCTTTCTCTGGCATCCGCTTTACAGGAATCGGGAGCAGGACAGATCATTGCAGACAAGGTGATCGGACTGTTGGGAAGCAACCCGTCCCCATACCTTTTGACATTTGTTGTATTTATCATCTGCTGTGTTTTGACGAATTTTATGTCAAATACAGCGGCAACTGCCTTGATGGCACCCATCTGTTTATCCATTGCAGAGGGGATGGGAGCAGACCCGAGAGCCGTTCTGATGGCTTGTGTCATCGGTGGTTCCTGCGCCTATGCAACACCGATCGGCATGCCTGCCAATACCATGGTATTTGGTGTCGGGGGCTATAAGTTCAATGACTATGTCAAAGCAGGCTTGCCACTCATTTTGATCGCAACCGTGATCAGCATGATCATTTTACCGATCGCATTCCCATTCTTCCCGGGATAGATATTTATAAATAAGCAGAGCGATTTGAAAGGAGATATAAGATTATGTCAAACCAAGCACAAGTAAAGAAATTAACCGATATCATGGCACAGTTTGTAGGTTTTACTGCAAAGAAACTGCCGGATGATGTGATTGCAAAATTAGAGGAACTGCGTGATAAAGAGGACAGCCCGATGGCAAAAGTCATCTACGATACCATGTTTAAAAACCAGGATCTGGCGGTAAAACTGGATCGTCCATCCTGTCAGGATACCGGAGTCTTACAGTTCTGGGTAAAATGTGGTACAGGTTTTCCTTACATAGATGACCTGGAGGTTCTTTTAAAAGAAGCCGTGATGCAGGCAACCGTAGAAACACCATTGCGTCATAATTCCGTAGAGACCTTTGATGAGTACAATACAGGCAAAAATGTTGGTAAGGGAACACCGACCGTATGGTGGGATATTGTTCCACATTCTGACAAGTGCGAGATCTATACCTACATGGCAGGCGGCGGATGTACCCTGCCGGGAAATGCAACCGTGCTGATGCCGGGCGAAGGCTATGAAGGTGTTACCAAGTTTGTCTTAGACCGTATGACTTCCTATGGACTCAATGCCTGCCCGCCACTTCTGGTCGGTGTCGGTGTGGGAACCAGTGTAGAGACCGCTGCCCTCAATTCCAAAAAGGCGCTGATGCGTCCGATCGGTACGCACAATGAGAATGCCAATGCGGCAAAGATGGAAAAACTTTTGGAAGACGGTATCAATGCGATCGGCCTTGGACCACAGGGCATGGGCGGCAACTATTCCGTGATGGGTGTCAATATCGAGAATACGGCCCGTCATCCTTCTGCGATCGGTGTTGCCGTGAATGTAGGCTGCTGGAGCCACAGAAGAGGACATATTGTATTTGACAAGGATCTGAACTTTACCGTAGATACACATACCGGATTTGTTTACGAAGAGAAATAGGGAGGAAAAGACGATGGCTGTAGTAGTAGAAAATGGAAAAAAGATTTTAGTAACCCCGGTATCCGCTGAGGATTTAAAAGATATTCACATTGGCGATATTGTTTATCTTTCCGGTGATCTGACGACCTGCCGTGATGTGGCACACAGACGTGTGGTCGAAGAGGGCAGAGATATGCCGGTAGATGTAAAAGATTGTGGTATCCTGCATGCAGGACCGATCATCCGACCGCTGGGCGATGAAAAATATGAGATGGTATCGGTCGGACCGACAACTTCCATGCGTATGGAAAAATTCGAGTACGAATTTGTCAAAGAGACGGGTGTGCGTGTTATTGTCGGTAAAGGCGGTATGAAAGAAAATACCCAGAGAGCCTGCAAAGATTTTGGCGCCATTCATTGTGTATTTCCAGCCGGAAATGCGGTAGTTGCAGCGACAGAAGTAGAAGAGATCGTTGAGGCACAGTGGAAAGACCTCGGTATGCCGGAGACTTTATGGCATTGCCATGTCAAAGAATTCGGGCCTTTGATCGTTTCCATCGATGCTGATGGACGCAATTATTTTGAAGAAAAAAAGGTAGGATATAATAAGAAGAAAGACGAACAGGTAGAAAAGATTAGTAAACAGGTTGGATTCATCAAATAATGCCAACAGACGATAACCTCGTATGATTTAAATTTACTCAGGAAAGACTCTTGTGCAGGTGTGCGCAGGAGTTTTTCTGTTTTACAAATCACTGCTTTTCGTTTATTTTAGAAAGAGATAAAACAGGACAAAAGGGACACTCCTTGTGGCAAAAGGAACGTCCCTGATGGCAAGGAGAGCATATGATCGAGATCACAGACCTGCATATCCCACAACTGGATATGTATATAGATAAAAAAGAAGCACAATTATTACATTATTTTGAGCCGGAGCCGGGGGTTTTTATTGCAGAGAGCCCCAATGTGATCCTACGTGCTTTAGAGGCAGGCTATGAGCCGCTTTCTATTTTGATGGAAAAAAGACAGGCGGAGAAAAAGGCAGGAGAAGTCCTGGAAAAAGTAGGCGATATCCCGGTCTATGTGGCAGACCTTTCCGTATTGACGCAGATTACTGGATTTCAACTGGCACGGGGCATGCTTTGTGCCATGCGGCGAAAGTCCATGCCGACGGTGGAGGATATATGTAAGGGGAAAAGGCGTATTGCTATTTTAGAAGATGTGGTCAATCCGACCAATGTGGGAGCCATTTTTCGGTCTGCGGCAGCACTTGGCATGGATGGCATCCTTTTGACTCACGGCTGCGCGGATCCCTTGTATCGCAGAGCCTGCAGGGTCAGTATGGGAACCGTATTTCAGATTCCATGGACATATCTTTCCAAGGAGGCATGGTATGAAGAGACAGGAATCCTTTTGCGGCAGATGGGCTATCAAACAGTTGCCATGGCGTTAAAAGAGGATTCCTATGCCATTGATGATCCCAAATTGCTTGCAGAAGAACGTCTGGCGGTGGTACTTGGCACAGAAGGCGATGGGCTGGCAAAGGAAACGATCGCCGATTGTGATTACACGGTCTGCATTCCTATGATGCATGGTGTGGATTCTTTGAACGTAGCGGCAGCCAGTGCAGTGGCTTTCTGGGAACTGGGAAAAACAACGTCGGATCAAGAAAATGCATAAATTTCGACAAAAAATGGTGGAAAAATGACGAAAATTTTCGTACAATGATGATATATGAAACAACTACAGTTGATTTACAGAAAGGATTTGTTGATTTATGGAATTTAGATATGCTGATCAGGAGGAACAGTTAAAGAGGGCTAACCGCTTTCTGGTGACAGGATACTTTGTATTTTATGTGATCTTATTGGCAATCATGTGGGTATGCTATTTTGTGGGCATCCGGTCTAAGGGACTGACCATGATGGTTTCCGGGATTGTTTTGGTATCCTTTGTTGCCATCTTTTTACTGTCCAGAAAGTTTTTGACATCGCATAAATTAAAAATGATGGCATTGCCATTTCTTCTGGTTGTCTGCTATGTGACAGGTTTTGCTTTTTCGCAGGGCTTTATCCAGTTACTGGGGATTTTTCCTTTGGTAGGATGTGTGCTTTTCTTTGATAAGAAGTTTTCAATCATCAGTGGGATCGCTTATGCTGTCATGGAAGTGCTTGTGACCGTGACCAAGATCGTACAGCACATCAATCTTGAGGGCGACTCTGTCTTAAATCAGATTTTTGTCCTAGTGATCTGTCTGGTACTTTTGGTTCTGCTTTATTGTGTGACCAGCATTGCGGAGAAGTTTAATAAAGATACCTTGGGCGAGGTACATGAAAAGAATGCAAAGATGCAGACCATGCTGGATGATGTGATCGGTGTAGCGGCAGAGGTGCGCAAGGGTACAGAGAGTGCCATGGATATCGTCAATGACCTCAATGGTTCTTCCGAGGTTGTAAACGGAGCCATGAAGAATATTTCGGAGAGTACCCTCTCGACCGCAGAAAATATCCAGACCCAGACGACTATGACTGCCAATATCCAGCAGTCGATCGAGGATACGCTGACAAGTTCTGAGACCATGGTAGAGATCGCCAAGCAGTCCGGACAGATCAACCAGCAGTCTATGGAAGTGATGAACCGCTTGAAGGAACAATCTCAGGTGATCTCCAATACAAACCAGGATGTGGCAAAGGCTATGGAAGCCTTACAGGCAAAGACGGAAGAAGTGCGAAATATCGCTGACACAATTCTTGGAATTTCCTCCCAGACCAATCTTCTGGCATTGAACGCCTCCATTGAGAGCGCCAGAGCCGGGGAGGCGGGAAAGGGATTTGCCGTTGTTGCGGATGAGATCCGTCAGTTGGCAGAGCGCACCAAGCAGGAGACAGAAGAGATCAGCAAGATCTCCGATGACCTGACAGAGAATGCGACCAGGGCTGCCAATGCGGTTTCCCAGTCTGTCAGTGCAACGGATGCACAGGATGTCATGATCACAGAAGCGTCTGAGAGTTTTGAGGCGATGAATGAAAATGTGACAGAACTGATCACCCACATCGAAAATATCGACGATCGTCTGAGCAGACTTTCCGAGGCAAACAACCAGATCGTAGATAACATTACCAACTTATCTGCAACGACCGAGGAAGTGACTGCATCTTCCAACCAGGCAGCCGAACTTTCCAATGCCAATATGGAAAATGCAGAAAATGCCAAGAGCCGTCTGAGTGGCGTACTTGACGTATCCCATCAGTTGGATAAATATTTATAAAAATCAAGGGACGTTCCTTGTACCACAAGGAGCGCCCCTTTTGTCATGTCTTTCTTATTTTTCTGTTCTTTTTCTTATGACGCGATACATATATTTGACGTTGTTTCTAAGACGGTTTTCGTCAACGATACCATTTTTAATGCCATTAAGGATAGGAGTCACATAGGTATCATCGGTAGAACCCGGTGTGATCCAGCAGACACCTGCCTGCACCATCTTGGCAACATCTGCGGTGTCATAGCAGCCCCAGTCGGTCATGATGTAGCCATCCAGCCCAAATTCATGGCGGAAGATTCCCATCAGAAGTTCTTCGTCCTCGGATGCCTGCACACCGTTGACGGCGTTGTAGGCGGTCATGATGGAATCCGGTTTACATACGGAAAATGCTACTTCAAAGGTGCGTAGGTACAATTCTCTTAAGGCGCGCTGCGATAGGATCGAGTGGTTCCTTTTGCGGGAGGACTCGGAGCCGTTACAGCATACATGCTTGATGGAGGAGGACATACCGTTTTCTCCCAGACCAAGGGTATGGAAGCCTGCCATGGTGCCGCCGAGGAGCGGATCTTCGGAGAAGTATTCCGGCTGTCTGCCGCACAGTGGATTGCGGTGCAGGTTCATGGCAGGGGCTAAGATCATCTGGACATTGTTTTCTTTTGCCTCCTCGGCAATGACTTTGGCGACTTCATAGGCAAGGGATGGGTTCCAACTTGCACAGATGAGGTTGGAAGTCGGCATACCGATATTTGGCTTGTTGATATTTACCCCGTTGTTACCATCCGATACGGCAAAATATGGAAGGTTTCGCTCGCCTAGACGATTGATGCGTCCTGCCACACCGACATCCTGCATGCCCCAGCCGGAACTTGCACAGATACTCAGACGCGCCAGATCTTCGGTAGAAAACGTATCGATCAGCGGATCCTCCAGAATTTCCACCTCGTTAATATGGGATCTGCCGGTCTTATGATGGAGGCTGTGCTGGTCTGGGATGATGCCGCTCAATTTGCCCTGTGGGTAAGTGGATGCATCAAACTTGGATAATCTGGTGAAGTCGATCGGTGACTTCATATAGTCGCCAACGACTTTTAACGTCATATTTTCAACGACTTCCATACTGCCGATCGGCATTACCTGCTTGATGGAAGTTCCAAGGAAGAAGGTGTAAGTTCCCTTTTCCAGGATAAAGGCATGTGCTTTCTCATCATAGGAAGCCAGATTGTCGATCGGGATGGAAAGGCTTGTCGTCTCTGTCTTACCTGCTTCTAAGAGGGCTGTCTTATGGAAGGCAACAAGTCGTTTGCTTGGCTGTTCCAAGTTGCCGTCCGGGATGGCGGCATAGATCTGTGCGACTTCTTTTCCGGCAGATGTCCCGGTATTTGTCACACGGACTTCCATTTGCATATGTTTGATGTCCGAATCGGTCAATTTTCCTTCCATAGAAAATGTCGTGTAGGATAAGCCGTGTCCGAAAGGATAGGCTACCGGCTTGTCAAAGGTCTCAAAATAGCGATAGCCCACATAGATATCTTCTTCATACACGGTATCGATCCAGATATCTTCGTCTGCTCCAATGACTTCTTCGACTGACGGCGGTACATAAAAGTTTTCAGAAGCAGGGATATCCTTGTAATCCAGTGCCCAGGTATCCGGTAGTTTACCGGATGGATTTGTGCTGCCATTTAAAATATTTACCAGAGCAGGGCCGCCCAGCATACCGGA
The DNA here is from genome assembly GCA_963629085.1 of bacterium. Classification (GTDB taxonomy): domain Bacteria; phylum Bacillota; class Clostridia; order Lachnospirales; family Lachnospiraceae; genus Pararoseburia. The sequence goes on along the minus strand of CAVGHS010000003.1, from coordinate 13,045 downwards.
GAAACCGGTCCAGATGACGGCTTCGATCGCAGTATCCAAAGTCCAACGGACGTCCATAGGATAACCGGAATTGATGATGGCAATGATATGCTTGGACGTTTCCTTTGCTTCTGCGATCATTTTTTCTTCGGCATCCGTCAGATAATATTGTCCCCGGTATGGGGTATTATCGAAGTTCTCGCCGGAGGCTCTGGAGATCACGATAATAGCGGTATCACTGCCTTCGTCGATCACAAAGGCAGAATCTTTTACGGCTTCTAAGAAGCGGATCTGATAGCGCGGATTGATCTTTCCGGCACCGACAGCGCCGGTTCGGAAATTTTCAGCACCGATCAGGCGGATGTGCGCATCTGTGGCTAAAGGCAGGAGTTGCTTATCATTTTTCAAAAGTACCATGCCTTCCTCGGCGGCTTTTTGTGCGATTTCCTCATGTGCGGCATAGGCCGGATCCGGCACAGCCTTGTCGATGGTGCGCACCGTAAAATCCTGGGGATCGATGACATTGCCGTCGGTATCGGTAAAGCCTTCAAAATGAAAGGTGTAGTCGGTGGCATATGCGGTGCAGATATTTCTGACATAAATACCCAGTAGCTGCACCCCTCCGGCAACCTGAGCCGTCGTAAGGACATAATCTACAGGGCTTCCGTCATAGGTGATCTGTCCCGGGATGCTTTCATCCATTTTCTTGGAGAATTGTACGATAAAAGCCCCGGAAAAGCGGTGGTCGAGCATATACATCTTGCCGTCGACATCATCCAGATCGTATTTAGCGACCGTCGGGCCGCACTTGATGATGGCTTTTTGCTTTTTACTGTCAAAGGCAGAAAAATCGACCGAATCTCCATTTGCCAGTGCTAAAAGTGCATCAACCATAGGTGCGGCTTCCGGGCTCATGCCTTTTAAAGCCGATAAAGTCATAGGGGAGATATAGCCGGCGGCAGGACCGGTGATCATCTGGGGAGCAGCCTTTTCCAAAAAGGCTTTGACAGCCGGGATGCCTAAGATCTCGCCCATTGTGGTATCCATAGTAAACATAGTTTTTCCTCCTTTACAGGAATTTTTTATTCGATAGCCTAAGCATATTGCCTTTTGGAAAAAATTGAAATATTATAAAATGACAAGAGGATATGCAAAAAGTGACATGACAAAAATGGAAAGGGAATGTGCTTATGCAGGATATGGTTAGGGATGGGGCAGAAAAATATTTTGCTCATGCCAGAAAAAATATGCCAAAAGATAAGGAAATCTTAGAACTGGACGAATATATCGATCTCATGCTAAAGACCTCTTATGATACGCAAAGTGCTGCGGAACTTACCGATGCTAAGGAGCGTCTTTTGGCTGTGAAAAAAGCAAGGGCAGAATATGTATCGCCGGTGTTTGAGATTTTTACGGACTATGACAGAGAATCTTATGCCGGCCAGGAAATGCATGACCGCTTAAAAGAGATCTTTGCCAGACAGGAGGAGATGCTCTTTTTGCAGAATAACTGCACAATATCCTCATCCTTTTTAAATGATGGATTTTTGCCACACTGGCATGCCAATGCTTATTTTGATCTGATCTATGTCTATGAGGGCACCTGTCAATGCCATTTTCGGGATGAAAAGGTAGAAATGATCCCGGGAGACCTGCTGATCGTGCCACCGGAGATCGAGCATGGGGAGGGGATTTTTGAAACCGGGGGAAAGGTGCTTACGACGGCTATTCGCAGACAGGATTTCTTGGAACTTTTCCTGCGGGTCTTTTCCGGCAACCAAGTCTTACATTCTTTTTTCTCCCGCATCCTAAATGGGGACGAGTCCATCCGCTATATGCTTTTTCGGACGGGAGAGGACGATTTTATAGCAAGCCGCTTTGACCGGGTAGTGGAGGAACAAAAGACCATGCCTGCCTATCACAATGAAATGTGCCAGGCACTTATACAGGAGATCTTTGTCCATACGCTCCGGCATTATGAAACAAGCCTTGTCCTGCCACCGGAAAACCGGACGCTATGGAAGCAGGGATATGGCGAAATCCTGACCTTTATTTCCAAGAATTACAGAACGGTATCTTTAGAGGAACTGGAAGAAAGGTTTCATTATAGCAAACGGCAGTTGATCCGCATCATACAAAATCTGACCGGGCAGAATTTGGCTGCCCTGATCCGGGAGATGAAGTTGCAGCAGGCAAAACTTTTGCTGCGCGAGACCTCGTTTTCCATAGAGAAGATCACACAGGAATGTGGCTACGACAATCCCAGCAGTTTTTCTCGCCTCTTCAAGAAAGAATACGGCATGACACCGGGAGGATACCGGGGGATGCAGGGGTGTGAGGAAGGAAATTTATTATATTTTGGCTAGGCGGATTGAGAAATAAAAAAAGCATGTTATAATTTATATAAACTTGGAGCAAATAAATAATAAGGTAAGAGCAAGTAAAAGGAGGTATAAAAATGACTGCGTTAAGACAGAGTGCCATAATGGAGTTGGAAAAGATACCAGAAGATAAATTATCCTTTGTGATTCAGATCATGCAAGGAGTGAATGGTTTATATAATGATTCTGATGAAGAAAGGAAGGAGGCTTTTACCAGATTGGAACAGTTGCGAAAAAAAGGAACTGTTACTGACGACGAAGCAGAATTAGCCACTTACAGGGAAGATAAATATGGCAGATAGAATTTTGATTGATACGAATGTTTTACTAGATTATCTTCTTGAAAGAGAACCGTTTTTTGAAGACGCAAGGAAAGTGATTTTATCGTGTACGGATGGACGTACTAAGGGGTGCCTTGCGGCACACTCAATATCCAATCTGCCTAGCGAATATTTGCAAAAGCGGTAAGGCGTGATAACATTTATGAACATCTGATACCGGAAGAAAAGATGTCTAATGTGTCATAGACTTATAAAGCCTTGTGTGATATTATAATAAATTGCACAAGGTTTTATGTATGTAGGGAGAGTTTCTGACACTCTAAAATGGTATGATTCGTATATAAAACACATAAAGAAAGGCAAAAACCCTTGACTTTACCGGGTTTTTGAAAAGGTAAAACATTACATGAAATTAGGAATCGTCGGACTGCCGAACGTAGGCAAGTCCACTTTATTTAATTCGCTGACCAAGGCAGGCGCACTTGCAGCCAACTACCCATTCGCAACGATCGACCCAAATGTGGGAGTGGTGACCGTACCGGATGAGAGATTGAAAAAACTGGCAGATCTTTATCAGTCAAAAAAGGTGACACCGGCTGTCATTGAATTTGTGGATATCGCTGGTCTGGTAAAGGGAGCCAGCAAGGGAGAGGGACTTGGCAACCAGTTCCTTGCCAACATCCGTGAATGTGATGCTATCGTACATGTGGTACGTTGCTTTGAAGATACCAATATCGTGCATGTGGATGGAAGCATCGATCCGCTTCGTGATATTGAAACCATCAATCTGGAATTACTTTTTTCGGATTTGGAGATTTTAGAGAGACGCTATGCAAAGACTTCCAAGGCTGCCCGTATGGACAAGTCTTTACAAAAGGAAGCCGCTATGCAGGAGCGTCTGAAAGAGCATATGGAAGCAGGCAATTCTGCCCGTACGTTTGAACTTCTGGATGAGGATGAGGAAGCCTACTTCAAGGAATATGGGCTTCTGACTGCAAAGCCGGTCATCTATGCTGCCAATGTATCTGAGGATGAAGTGGCAGATGACGGTGCAGACAATGCCGGTGTTGCAGCCGTTCGTGAGTTTGCAGCCAAGGAAGGCAGTGAGGTCTTTGTCATCTGTGCGGAGATCGAGCAGGAGATCGCAGAATTGGATGATGATGAAAAGGCAATGTTCTTAGAGGAACTTGGCATGAAGGAATCCGGTCTGGACAAACTGATCAAGGCTAGTTATTCTCTGCTCGGACTCATTTCTTATCTGACATCCGGGGAGGATGAGACGCGTGCATGGACCATCACCAAGGGTACCAAGGCACCGCAGGCAGCCGGCAAGATCCATACCGATTTTGAACGAGGCTTTATCAAGGCAGAGGTTGTCAATTTCCAGGATCTTCTGGATTGCGGCAGTACCGCAGCAGCCAAGGAAAAAGGTCTGGTGCGTGTCGAAGGAAAAGAATATGTCGTACAGGATGGCGATGTGATCCTGTTCCGCTTCAATGTATAATAAAAGAGAAATGTGACGGCAAAGGGGCTTTCTACATATACTGTAGAAAGTCCTTTTTCTATGGTAAAATGCTATGCTTTTGTGTGAACTACAGACAAAAGATGTGATCAATGTATGCACAGCCAAGTGCCTGGGGCGCGTGATGGATCTGGAGATCGATGAAAAAAGAGGCTGCATCTGTACCCTGATCGTGCCATCCAAGGGAAAGATCTGTGGCTTCTTTTTACATGAATGCGAATATTGGATTCCCTGGTGCCAGGTCTGTCGCATCGGTTCGGATATGATCCTTGTGGATGTCAATGAAAAAGAAGTCATGCATAAACCTTAAGATGTGTCGAAAATAGTGCGAATTGCTTGACAATTTATGCAAAATTCGTGTAATATAAATCTATATATTGTGGTTTGGGCGAAGCGGATTCGCTAAGAAATGGAGGCAAGGCATGAAGTGTCCTTTTTGCAGCAGTGAGAATACCAGAGTAATTGATTCCAGACCGGCAGATGACAACAGTTCCATCCGCCGTCGTCGTATGTGCGATGAGTGTGGCAAACGTTTTACGACCTATGAAAAGGTAGAGACGATTCCTTTGATCGTGATCAAGAAAGACAACAATCGTGAGCAATATGATCGTGCCAAGATCGAGGCTGGAGTGCTCAGAGCCTGCCATAAGCGTCCGATCTCTGCCAATGACATCAACAAACTGATTGATGAAGTAGAGACAGAGATCTTTTCCAGAGAGGAAAAGGAGATCCCGAGTGACGAGATCGGCGAGATCGTTATGGATAAGATCAAGGATCTGGATGATGTGGCATATGTCAGATTTGCCTCTGTTTACCGTGAATTTAAAGATGTCAATACATTTATGAGTGAATTAAAGAAAATGTTAGACAAATAAAAGGGTTAAGAATTTTTTACATGATCCGATATATTTTGTGTAAGGGACAAGAAGTTTTCGTGAGAGCGAAATGAGGAGTATAAGATGAATATATCAGGTATCCGGCCAGCCGTTGGATTTTATGATTATAATAGCATAAAGCAGGTTGAGAGCACACAGGTCGCATCCCAGTCACTTGGTACAGACAGTACGACCAGGGTATCCGGCAATGCTACAGAGGCAGGCGTACAGGATACAGCAGTCCGTAGCAGACAGACCTTTGGGGCATATGACTATGCCAGCCAGTACGAGCCAAAGGCAACCTATGATCTCAAGGGGGCTGACAGCGATATCCATTCTCTGGACGTAGCAAAGGCAGTTTCTGATATGCAAAAGGATGAACTGATCCATCAGTATCAGTATTTTGTAGGTCAGAATCTGGCAGTGGGAGTATCCCAGACACCATCTATGCGTGGCGCAGAAGACTTCTCCCTCTAGGAAAGACAGCATTTACATAGAGATTCTCATTTGTGGATGAGGATCTCTTTTTTCTTTGGCTTTATGAGGAAAGCATTGTCTTTTACAGGCAATTTGCCTATAATTAAATTGGTATATTTTTCAACAATAGAAAGAGGTATAAGAAGATGAGAATAAAGGCAGAAGATACATTTGCGATCGTCATTGATTATCAGGAGAAGATCCTGCCGGCAATGAGCGGACAGGAGGAGTTGCTCCGCAAGAGTCAGATCTTACTGGGGGGCTTGCAGGCATTGGAAGTACCTATGATCCTCACGACACAGTATGCAAAGGGACTGGGCAACAATATCCCGGCGATCACGGATGCTATGGGCGTGACAGATGCGATCGACAAGAATACTTTTAGTGTATATGACAATGAGAACGTCCGCCGGGCGATTCCACATGGCAAAAAGAATGTCATCCTTTGTGGTATCGAGGCACATATCTGTGTCTTACAGTCACTGATGGATCTGCAGGCTGCCGGTTATCAGACCATTCTGGTGGCAGATTGTGTTGCCAGCCGCAGTGACAGAGATCTGGCGTTTGCCTATGAGAGAGCAAAACAGGAAGGTGCGATCATCACGAGCGCGGAAGCCATCCTTTATGAACTGGCTGGATCTTCCAAACATCCGGCATTTAAGACCATATCTGCTTTAGTCAAGTAGGACGAATACAGCAAGTTTTTATCATATAAGAAAGAATGGAGAAATGAGATGAAGATAGGAATTGGAAACGATCATGCAGCAGTTGCCATGAAAAATGAGATCAAGGCATATTTGGAGGAATTGGGACACGAGGTTGTGGACTTTGGGATCTCCAAGGAGGAGAGTTGCGACTATCCGGTATATGGAGAAGCAGTTGGCAGAGCCGTTGTATCCGGTCAGGTAGAGTGTGGCGTGCTCATTTGCGGTACCGGAGTCGGTATTTCCATTGCAGCCAATAAGGTGCCCGGTGTGCGTGCAGCCGTATGTTCCGATACGACAACAGCGCGTCTGGTCAAGGAACACAACAACGCCAATATCATTGCTTTTGGTGCTCGTATTGTTGGAATCGAAGTGGCAAAAGACATTGTAAAAGCATATCTGGATGCCGAGTTTCAGGGCGGACGCCATGAAAAGCGCATCGCTATGATCCACGAGATCGAAAATAAAAGATAAGGAACGACTAGCCTATGCCAAAGATGATTTATCTGGGAACTCTGTTTGTGCTGACACTCTTGGTGGTGGCATTTGCCGGTATGATCCGCGAAAAGCAGGATCGGGTCAGTAAAAGCATATTTATCCTTTTTGTTGTGGTCGTGATCGCTGTTGTTGCCAATGGCATTTTTATCATGACGGATGATAAGGAGATCGCCACGGTCTCACATTCTGCCTTTTTGGCGTGTATTGACTGGCTGCTTTTGTTTATGCTGCGTTATGTCTTTTTTTACACGGATAATGAGGAAAAGCAGGTCAAATGGATGATGCCATGCCATATTGTGGCTGGACTTGAGACAGTCAGTATGCTGCTCAATCCTTGGCTTCATCATGTCTTTATCTTAAAGGATGCATTTTCCAAATCTTATGGGGCTTATTTTTATCCGACAGGATATTCCGGCATATTTTATGTGCATCTGGTTTACTGCTATGGACTGGTGGCATGGATCGTCCTTCTGCTTGTAGCAAAGATACGTCAAACGGCACGTTTGTACCGCAGGAAATATACATCCATCCTCTTGGCATTTCTTGCGATCATTATATGTGATGCAATCGGCCTGGCACTCAATCTGGCGATTGATATTTCCCTGATCTTTTATGGGGCGGCGGCACTGATCATCTGCTTTTTTACCGAGTTTTATGTGCCACAGGCTATGCGTGACAAGATCCTTGCCAATGCGGTGCAGATTGCTGAAATGGGTGTGGGCTGCTTTGATATCAGTGGCAAGTGCATCTATGTCAACCGACGTGGCAGATATATGTTCTTCCGCTACAAGCATCTTTCTTTAGATGAGGATTTCAGTGTGGCGGAGCAGTATTTTGAGGGCTGGCTCAAGCGGCATTGGAAAGAAGAATGCAGCGAACAGGTCTATATGGAGCATTTTGAGGCGGATGACAAGACCTTCAGTTATGAGTTTACCGTTCAGCGTCTGACCGATGAAGAGGATGTGTTCTTAGGTTATTTCATTACCTGTATCGACCGCACGGATGAGGTGGAAAAGTACAGAGAAGAGCATTACAGGGCTACTCACGATCTTTTGACCGGTATTTACAATGAGCAATATTTTGAGGAACGGGTGCCGGAGATTCTGCGTACGGCAGGCAGACCATATGTCATGATCACTTCCGATATCAAAGACTTCAAACTGGTCAACGATATGCTGGGAACCCAGCGAGGGGATGAAATTCTAAAGATGCACGCGCACTTTTTCAGAGAGCGTGCCAAAGAGGATGATATTTATTGCCGTTTGAACGAAGACCAGTTTGCTTTTTGTATGCCAAAAGAGCGCTTTGCAGAAGAACTTTTCTTAGATGTCATGGACCGTTTGGTTGATACTTTTGCAAACGAATACTTCCGTTTGCAGATCTATATGGGCGTTTATGAGATCACGGATGTGACAGAGCCGGTCTTTGTCATGGTGGATAAATGTAATCTGGCGATCAATACGATCAAGGGGGATTATGCAAGGCGTGTTGCCTATTTTGATGATACCCTTTTACAAAAAGAATTGGAGAAGAATCTGAGCATCAATGAGTTTGAGCAGGCTTTGGCAATGGGACAGATTCAGATCTATCTACAGGCACAGACCACCAAAGACGGTAGCCTGCTGGGAGCAGAGGCACTTGCCAGATGGATCCACCCGATCAAGGGGCTGATCTCCCCGGATGAATTTATACCGGTCTTGGAGTCGGCAGGTCTGGTTCACAAGTTGGATCTCTATGTATGGGATCTGGCGGCAAGACAGTTAGTGACATGGCGGGATCAGGGACGGGATGATCTTTATATCTCAGTCAATATCTCCGTACAGGATCAATATTATCTGGATGTTTACGATGTCTTTACCGGATTGGTCGAAAAATATCATCTGGATCCGCACAGGCTTAAATTAGAGATCACGGAGACACTTTTTGTCACGGAAATGGAAAATTACAAAAATATGCTGGAAAGATTGCAGGCATATGGATTTGAGATTGAAATCGATGACTTTGGAAGCGGCTATTCTTCTTTGAATATCTTAAAGGATATTAAGGCGGATGTGATCAAGATCGACATGGGATTTTTGCAGGAAACCGTCAATGTGGACCGGAGTCATTCTATCCTGTCGGCATTGATCCGGTTGATCGGTCAGTTACATATGGATGTGATCACGGAGGGCGTCGAGACAGAAGCACAGGTAAAGGCATTGACACAGATGGGGTGTCAGCATTTCCAAGGCTATTATTTCTGCCGCCCGATGCCGGTGGATCAGTTCGAGGAGAAATATCATATCTGAAACTTATAATTACATCCTTTACCGAGTCGGTCGATCATCTGCGTCAGACCATGGATGAGGGTCGTGACAAATGTAAATGATGTATCTACGGCGGTAGAACAGGGAGCAGAAGGCCTTGCCAGCGTAGCAGAAATACATCACAATTAGTGGGTGAGACGGATACGATCATGAAGGAGATCGACGATAGCAACCAGATCATTTCGGAACTTTCGACCCAGACAAATCGTTTTATCAACGTCTGATCGCACTAATACTTGAAATATGTGGCAAGATATATTAAAATATAGAACATAAGTGGGCTCGGGTCCATAGAGTATTAAGGAGGAAGAAAGAATGATTTCAGCTGGCGATTTTAGAAATGGCGTTACCATCGAGTTGGAAGGCAACGTTTACCAGATCATCGAATTTCAACATGTTAAGCCTGGTAAGGGTGCGGCATTTGTTCGTACAAAGTTAAAGAATATCAAAAACGGTGGTGTTGTAGAAAAGACATTCCGTCCGACTGAGAAGTGTCCACAGGCACACATTGACCGCAAGGATATGCAGTATCTTTACAATGATGGCGATCTCTACTACTTCATGGATGTAGAGAACTATGAGCAGATTGCGCTCAGCACAGATGATATCGGTGATGCATTAAAGTTCGTTAAAGAAAATGAAATGGTTAAGGTATGCTCTCATAAGGGAAGCGTATTTGCAGTAGAACCACCACTTTTCGTAGAACTTGAGATCACAGAGACAGAACCGGGATTCAAGGGAGATACAGCAACAGGTGCTACCAAGCCTGCTATCGTTGAGACAGGAGCAACTGTTTATGTACCTTTGTTCGTAGAGCAGAACGATGTGATCAAAATCGACACCAGAACAGGGGAATACTTATCAAGAGTATAAGTAGAGACTAGACGTATGGATTTCAAGAAATTACCTTTTTCACAAATGTTACAGGACCGCAGGGTGTTTGGCATTTTTGATGATGTATTTCAACAGGGAACCTGGCTGGATGTTTCAGCACTTTTAGCCAGTGAATCATGTATTGAGGATGCTTACGCAGATGGCACGATTCCAAGTGAGACCTTAGATCAGATCGTGGAGCGTTTGGAGGGCTTGCAGGCGTAGACACCATATTACAGGACGCAGGCAGGATGTATCGCGGGATACATCCTGTTTTTTAATAGGAAAATTTGCTGTCTTTCCCGTTCTAAAAAATACTTTTGCATAAGGTAAAAAAGTCTCTTGACAGGATCATGGCTTTATAGTATATTATACAGGTCGGTAAACGACAAGCTGGCGTGGCACAGGTGGTAGCGCACCTCATTGGTAGTGAGGAGGTCACGAGTTCAACTCTCGTCGCTAGCTTAAAAAAGACATCAGATGGATCTGATGTCTTTTTTCTTTCTATATGTGAATTCTTTAGGCTTCTAATTGATCTAAGATCAGTTGATTGGTAAGACTGAGCATCTGCCGATAAATATTCTGCCGTTCGTCTGCGGATAGACCTTCCGAGTCACTAGTGGCTGTCTGCGAACTGCTTGTCTGTGATGGAACGTCGACCCCATTCTGATAATAAGCAAGAACCTTCGAAACATAATTCTGTGTCTCGGTAAAAGGGGGAATACCGCCGTATTTGGCTACATTGCCACTGCCGGCATTGTAGGCGGCAAGTGCAAGTGATACATCCCCGTCGTAGCGGGAGAGTAACTGGCTGATGTATTTGGCGCCACCCATAATGTTTTCGTAAGGATCATAGGCATCGGATACGCCAAGCCCCTGTGCGGTGGCAGGCATGAGTTGCATAATGCCCATGGCACCACTGGAACTCGTAGCATCCGCGGTAAAGTTGGATTCCTGTTTGGCAATGGCGGTCAAAAGATTGACATCCACACCATAAGTATTTGCGGCTTCTTCAAAAATGCTCATCAGATCTGTCGGTACCGTGAGACTTGTCCCGGCAGAAGCAGAGTTTGTCGCTGTCTGACTATCATTTAAGGCTTGGGTGGCACTGGTCAGGGAATCGGAAAATTCATCAAGACTGGTGACCGGAGCCATATTTTCTACATAGGTGGTCGTGCCATCTCCGTTTATTATAGATATCTTCATTGGTAACTCCTTTATACTAGCCCTTATTATAGCACAGGATACATGCCGGGAAAAGGGGAATTGCACAGACAGGCTTAGAATGATAAGATACAAAAAGAAAGTCTTGGAGGAAGTTTATGCGGATCGAGATCAATGCAGGCGCAGGAAAAAATAAAACAATCAGAGATGCCTTGTTAGAACAGGGGCTGGGCATGGATTATGTCTGTGGCGGAAACGGAAGATGTGGAAAATGTGCGGTGCGCCTTATTTCCGGTCATGTGTCTGTCACGAGGGCTGATCAGGCAATTTTTTCAGAAGAGGAATTGGGACAGGGCTATCGTCTTGCCTGCCAGATGCAGGTGACAGAAGATATAGAGATAGAGGTGGCAGACGATCTGCTTTATCAGAAAGTGGGACAGGCTGACATAGGGGCGGCAGATCTTTACCCGCAGGGAAATCAGACAAAGGGGTATGGCATTGCCATTGATTTGGGAACGACCACGATCGGTTTTGCCCTGGTCGATCTTGCCACGGGACAAGTGGAGTCTTCCCTGAGCCGCATGAATTCCCAGCGGATCTATGGGGCGGATGTCTTGTCCCGCATCCAAAGTGCCAATGAGGGGCAGGGGGATGCCCTGCGTCGGTGCGCAGAATTGGATCTGAGGCAGGGAATCAAAGACCTTTGCAAAGATCGGATAGAAGTGCCCGGGATCCGACATATCGTCATTTCCGGTAATACGACTATGTGCCATCTGCTGCGGGGGTATTCCTGCCAGACACTGGGCATGGCACCTTTTCGACCGGTCAGTACAGAACAGGAAGATTTTGTGCAAAAGGGGATGGCGGTAACGATCCTGCCGGGCGCATCTGCTTTTGTCGGGGGAGACATTATCTCCGGTATCTATGGGATCAGGGAGCATATGGATGCGACAGACGAGCCATGGATGCTTTTGGATTTCGGGACCAACGGCGAGATGGTCCTTTGGACGGGAGAGCGTTTTTTTGCCACGGCGGCTGCGGCAGGACCGGCATTTGAGGGCGGTAATATTTCCTGCGGTTGTGCCAGTATTCCGGGGGCGATCAGCAGCGTCATGATCGCCGGACGCAATTCCCATACCAAGACGATCGGTGGACTTCCGGCGATCGGTATCTGTGGCAGTGGGCTTTTGGAGGCAATCAGCGGTATGAAAAAGGCGGGGATCGTGGACGAAAACGGCACCTTTGCTTCAGATATCCCGGAGGATGGATTTGTCCTAAATACACCGGGCAGCCAGGGAAAGATTTCTTTGACCCAGGAGGACATCCGGCAGTTTCAGATGGCAAAAGCGGCGATCGCCGTGGGACAGAAGACTCTGTTAAAAGAGGCGGGCATGATTGCCTCGCAGGTAAAGAAAGTATATCTGGCAGGCGGCATGGGGACTTTTTTAAACGTCCGTGCTGCGGTAGAGACCGGTCTGCTGGTCAAAGATCTTTTACCGGTGGCAAAGGCAGGCGGCAACACTTCCTTGGAGGGGGCAGTTTCTTATTTAAGAAATGCAGGGCAGAAGAAGGCAGAAAAGGATAAATTAAAGGCGATCACAGAGAATATGCAGGTCCTTATGCTGGCGGACATGCCGGGCTTTGCGGATGCCTACATTTCACATATGGCATTGACAGAGTTTGGGGCATGAGGCACAATAGGTGCGGTGACTTTGACAAAACATGAGATTTATAATAGACGACGAGGTGGGACAGAGGGATGGATACCAGAGAAATTCTTGAACAATTACAGAATGGACAGATCACTTTGGATCAGGCAGATGGTTTGCTGCGCAGGCAGCCTTATGAGGAACTGGGCTATGCAAAACTGGATATGCACCGGAAAGTGCGGTCGGGCTGTGCGGAGGTGATTTTTTGTCAGGGCAAGGCAGATGACCATCTGCTTTCCATTTTTTCACACTTGTATGAAGCGGATGGGGAAGTTT
>CAVGHS010000002.1:22842-53609 GCA_963629085.1 bacterium | reverse complement strand
AATAATGGCTATGCGTATGAGTCTGAAGTCCAGGGGGTTTTGCGCGGGCTTGGCTTTTCGGAGGAAGATTTTTCAAAGACCATGGATATGCTTTCCGGGGGACAAAAGACCCGTGTCTCACTTGGTAAATTGCTTGTGATGAAGCCGGATATCCTGCTTTTGGATGAGCCGACCAACCATCTGGATATGTCTTCGATCGAGTGGCTGGAGACCTTTCTTATGAATTATAAGGGAACCGTTATCATCGTAGCCCACGACCGCTATTTCCTGGATCGCATCGTTTCCAAGGTGATCGATCTGAGCATGCATACGGCACATGTCTATAAGGGCAATTATTCTGCCTTTGCCATGCAAAAAGAAGAAATCCGCAAGACCATGCTGCGTGAGTATGAAAAACAGCAGGCATCCATCGCACACCAGCAGGAAGTGATCGACAAGTTAAAACAATTCAACCGGGAAAAGTCCATCAAACGTGCAGAGAGCCGGCAAAAGGCCTTAGACAAGATCGATGTATTGGAAAAGCCGATCGATGAAGAAAGCCGTATGCAACTGTCATTAGCACCGGACAAGACCAGCGGCAATGATGTCTTGGAACTCATTGGTTTGTCCAAAGCCTATGATGGCGTCACGCTCTTTTCCAATGTGGATTTTCTCTTACAAAGAGGTCAACATGTGGCGATCCTGGGCGATAACGGTACGGGAAAGACGACTCTGCTTAAAATCATCAACGAGATCGTCTCGGCGGATGCAGGGATATTTCGTCTGGGTGCCAATGTCACGATCGGTTATTACGATCAGGAACAGCAGGAACTGGATGACGACAAGACTTTATTTGAGGAGATGAGCGATACCTATCCCAATCTGAACCAGACAAAGATTCGCAATGTCCTGGCAGCCTTTATGTTTTTAGGGGATGACTGCTATAAGCGGATCGGCGATCTGAGTGGTGGAGAGCGTGGACGTATTTCTCTTGCCAAACTCATGTTGTCCGGTGCCAATTTCCTGATCTTGGATGAACCGACCAACCATTTGGATATGGAGTCCAAGGAGATTTTAGAAAATGCCATCAATGCTTATGAGGGAACGGTGCTTTATGTGTCACATGACCGTTATTTTGTCAACCAGACCGCGGACAAGATCTTAGAACTTGCCGGACAGCATTTTACGGTCTATCTAGGCAATTATGATTACTATGTGGAAAAGAAAGCCCAGTTCATGCAAAGCCAGCAGGAGACAGGGGATGAGCCAAAGGCAGGGGAAGATCCTGCTTTGGGCGAATCCGAGGGCAAGATGGATTGGAAGCAGCAAAAGAAGATCCAGAGTGAAAAGCGCAAAGTGGAAAATCGTCTGGCGGAGGTGGAAGAACGCATTGCAGCCTGCGAAGAAGAACTGCGTCAGATTGATGAAGAATTTGCCAAAGATGATGTGGCAACCAATTCAGCAAAACTCAATGAACTGTCACAAAGGCAGGGACAGATTCAGGAAGAATTGGATACCCTCTATGAAAGTTGGGAAGAATTGTCGGAGACGCTGACCAATGATTTCGCATAGGACAGACGGATTCTGTTAAAAATTTGACATATAAATTTAAAATATTTATAATTTTGATATAAATATGATATACGTGTCATAAGTGACAGTAGAAGTAGGGGGAATTTAAAGTGGAAAAGGAAATATCCCAGGCAGTCATCCGACGTATGCCAAGATATTACAGATATTTAGGAGAATTGCTTGACGCAGGCGTAGAGCGCATTTCGTCCAACGAACTCAGCAATCGTATGCATGTGACGGCATCACAGATTCGACAAGACCTCAACAATTTCGGCGGATTCGGTCAGCAGGGCTATGGCTATAATGTCCAGTACCTATATGATGAGATCGGCAAGATCTTAGGCTTGAATGAGACACATAATGTGATCGTGATCGGCATCGGTAACTTAGGGCAGGCGATCGCCAATTATGTCAAGTTTGAAAAATTGGGTTTCAAGATCGTAGGTCTGTTTGATGTCAATCCGGCATTGAAGGGAAAATTGGTAAGAGATATCCCGATCCGTATGTTGGAGGAATTGCCGGAGTTTGTAAAGACGACCCGTGTGGATATTGCGGCACTGACCCTGCCAAAGCAGAATGCAGAGGCGACCGCGGCACAGTTATCATCCCTTGGCGTGCATGCTATCTGGAATTTTGCGCATGTAGATTTAGATGATGTTGAGGATATGGTGGTTGAAAACGTGCATCTGTCCGATAGTCTGATGCAGTTATCTTACAATATTGCCAATCACAAAAAATAGTTTTCAAAAGAAGGTGAGCGTATGGAACGACAGGCGTTTACGGAAGCACTGGCGAAAACAAAAATACCCATTCTGGTCTTGGATCAGAAATGGCACCGGCTTTTTGCCTTAGATGGCAAGCCCAAAGAGGTGCAGGAACTGGAAAGCCAGTTGAAGGAGATCTTAGAACGGCAGGGGCGCTTAACGCAGGAGTTAAAGGACTTAAAGAAGGTCAAGTCCTCTCTCATGCAGAATATCGTAGAGCATATGGATGCGGAGGAGGACAAGGAGACCCATAGCCGGCAGATGGACGAGAACAAACGGCTGATCGAGGAAGTCAAGGAAAAGATCGCAGCCAATGAGGATGCCCTTTTGGAGATTCCTAAGGAGATACAGGTCTGCAATGACGCACTGATGATGGAGACCATGACTTTCTGCTATGATCGTCTGCGCACCAATTATAAAGAGGCCGAAGAGATTGCGGAGTGGATCAAAAAGGTCCGGGTGGAATTGAAAAAGAACATCATCCGCAAACAAAATCGGGAGATTAACAATAAAGAAATCTATGCATATATGCATGATATTTTTGGAAAAGATATCATCAATCTTTTTGATGTGCAAAATGATGATGTGGATCTGATCACAGGTGAGGATCGTCCGTCCGGTGATACAACGCAGGACGAACAATTATCAAAAGATGTGCAAAAAGGAGACGTATGAAATATATTTTAAACAGTCGCGAAATGAAACAATGCGATAGCCGCACGATCGAGCATTATGGTTTACCTGCCATGGTGCTTATGGAGAGAGCCGCGTTATCGGTTGTTTCATTTTTGCATGAAAGAGATTTGTGGCAGAAGAAGATTGTTATCCTATGTGGAATCGGCAACAATGGTGGGGACGGACTTGCCATTGCAAGACTTTTACATTTGGAAGGATGTCAGATCTCGGTATGTCTGGTAGGCGATTTTTCCAAGGCTTCGCCGGAAAACGTCATGCAGCAAAAGATCTGTCAGCAGTATGGCATGGAACTGTCCCCATCGACAGATGTGCCGGCAGACGCGCAGGTGATCGTGGATGCTCTTTTTGGTATCGGACTTTCCAGAGAACTTCGTAGAGATTATATAGAACTTTTGCAGAAGGTCAATGCCATGGATGCCTACCGTTTGGCAGTGGATATGCCGTCGGGCGTGTCTGCGGATGACGGACAGATCATGGGGACTGCTTTCTTAGCAGATGCGACCATTACCTTTGCGTTTGCCAAAGTCGGACAGATGCTTTATCCGGGCAAGAAATATTGCGGAGAACTGGTCGTATCTTCGATCGGCATTGAGCCATGCAGTCTGGCTGACCAGGTCTTACCTTGCAAGAGTCTGGAACAGGAAGATCTCACACAATTACCAAAGGCAAGCCCGGATGACCACAAGGGAAGCCGGGGAAAGGTGCTTGTGATCGCCGGCAGTGAAGATATGGCAGGAGCGGCTTATCTTGCTTCCAAAAGTGCTATGACTTGTGGCGCAGGCATGGTCAAGGTCTATACACCAAGATGCAATCGTGATATCATTTTGACGCGTTTTCCGGAAGCCATTGTGGTTACCTATGATAAATGGAATGAAAAACACTTGTTAGAAGAACTCGCCTGGGCAGATGCCATCGCCATAGGTCCGGGGATAGGAAAGACGACCCTGGCAGAGAATCTGGTTCGTACGACCTTGGAAAATGCAGCCGTACCTATGGTAGTGGATGCGGATGCCCTGAATATCCTTGCAGACCATTTAAACTGGCTGAAAAAGCCGCATACGGAAACGGTCATCACCCCACATCTGGGTGAAATGGCACGTCTGACGGGCAGTCCGCTTATGTATGTGACTGACCATAAATTATCTATAGCACAGGATTTTGCCAGGGATTATCAGGTTATCTGCACGCTTAAGGATGCGGCTACGATCGTGTCCGTGCCTTACGCTACGACCTATATCAATGCGAGTGGTTGCAGTGGTATGGCGACCGCAGGCAGCGGGGATGTCTTGTGTGGTATGATCGCAGGGCTGATTGCGCAGGGCTTAAGACCGGAAGATGCGGCGTCGCTTGGAGTTTACCTGCATGGCCTTGCGGGAGAAGAAGCCGCAAGGGAAGAGGGTAATCTTTGCATGCAGGCAGGTGACATTATAAAGGGAATGAAAAAGATCTATCAGAAAGAAGGAAGATGACAGTGGAGATAGAAAAAAGGCGTGTTTACGCCGTCGTAGATTTTGATGCTTTAGATCAAAATGTGCAGGCGATGGAAGAGAAACTGCCACAGGATGTCGGCATGATGGCTGTGATCAAGACCAATGCCTACGGGCATGGGGCAAGGGCAATCGCGAAACATTTAGAGGACAATGACCGGATCAGCGGTTATGCGGTCGCAACGGCAGAAGAAGCCTTGGAGTTGCGAAAAGCAGGCATCCGTAAGATGATACTGATCCTGGGGTATGTCTTTGAAAAAGATTATGAAGATCTGATCCTGCAGGATATCCGCTTTGGCATTTATCGGAATGACGTGGCTAAGGTCTTGGATAAAGTGGCAGAAAAATGCCATAAAAAAGCAATGGTCCACATCAAGATTGATACCGGTATGCACAGGATCGGCTATCCGGTATGCAAAGAATCCATCGATCAGATCAAAGAGATCGCTGGGCTGAAAAATATTTGCCTGGAAGGGATCTTTACCCATTTTGCTAGAGCGGATGAAGCAGATAAATCCTATGCAGATAAAGCCTATGGCTTATTCAAGGATATGATCGGGGCATTGCAGAAAGAAGGCATTACTTTTGCAATCTGCCATTGCTGCAACAGTGCCGCTATTTTAGAACTGCCGGGCTATCACGAAAATATGGTGCGTGCGGGTATTACCTTATACGGGCTATGGCCATCAGAGGAGATGGATCATACATTTCCATTGCATCCGATCTTGTCTCTCTACAGCCATATTGTGCACATCAAGACCCTTCCGGCAGGAAGTGCGATCAGTTACGGCGGTACTTACGTTACAGAGCGGGAAAGCCGTATCGCAACGATCCCGGTAGGATACGGGGACGGCTATCCGCGTTCTTTGTCAAGTAAAGGCTATGTGCTTGTGCATGGCAAGTCTGCACCGATCGTGGGCAGGGTCTGTATGGATCAGATGATGGTGGATGTGACGGATATACCGGAGGCGTCTTATCTGGATCGTGTGACCTTGATCGGTCAGGATGGGGATGAGAGCATCTCTATGGAGACACTGGGAGAAATGTCCGGGCGTTTTAACTACGAACTGGCATGTGATCTGGGAGACCGGATCCCGCGTTTTTATCAGAAAGACGGCGTATGCGTTGACGAAATGAATTATTTTGCATAATCTAATATGAATAGCTTTTGAAATTGTGGAAATACTATTTATAAATTCAATTTTGGAGAGTGTAGTATGACAATTAAAAGAGGCGATATTTATTATGCAGACTTGCGACCGGTTGTCGGCTCGGAACAGGGCGGTATCCGACCGGTGCTGATTATTCAAAATGATGTCGGAAATATCCATTCTCCGACCGTGATCTGTGCAGCCATCACTTCACAGCTGCACAAGGCAAAATTGCCGACGCATGTTTCTTTGGATAGTGGAAAATATGATCTGGTCAAGGATTCGGTCGTGCTTTTGGAACAACTTCGAACCATTGATAAGACCAGACTTAAGGATAAGATATGCCATTTGGATAATCAGGTTTTATTTGAGATTGATAAAGCATTAGAGATCAGTCTGGAATTGCTTACATAGCAGTTTCAAAGATTTTCACATAAGAAAGGAAATGAGGGAATAGAATACCATGGATGAGGGAGTCAGGTGCTTGATCTGTGTGATCGTATTTTGTATTTGTGCTATCATGCAGATCATCATTAGTAGTTTTAAGATCGCAATCGACCATATCAACGACAGTGATCTGGAGGAGTTACAAAAGGAGGATCCTGCCAAGGCAGGGCGTCTTGAACGCTATCACAGTGATGATCATTTGCTGGTCATCAGCAGTTCTTTTTTGCGGATTTTTTCAGGGATTGGTATCGTGGCAAGTTCTTTTTACCTGCTTTACCATGGACTGTCAGAAGTTGCGGGAAGTACATGGGAAAGGGGCTTGCTGGCGCTTCTTGTGTATGTGATCTTTGCCGTATTATATGCGGTGTTCTTTTTTGGAACCCTATATCGCATCAGTTCCAAAAAGCATTGTAAGATTGCTTTACGTTATTTGAAAGCATACGAGATCCTTAGGATGGCGTTTCGTCCTTTGATCCTTCTGTATGATTTTCTCAGCAAAAAGATCAGCGGACTTTTTGGTGTGGATCCTGCGGAGGAAGTGGATGATGTCACAGAGGATGAGATCATTTCCATTGTCAATGAAGGACATGAACATGGCGTGCTCTTAGCCAGTGAAGCCGCCATGATACATAATATATTTGAATTTGGGGATAAAGATGCCAAGGATATCATGGTGCACCGCAGACAGATCATTGCCTTGGATGGCGAGATGACCTTTGGTGAAGCCCTTACCTTTATGCAGGATGCGCCTTTTTCCCGCTATCCGGTCTACCTGAACGATCTGGATAATATCATAGGTCTTTTACATATCAAGGATGCCTTGGTCTTTGCCAAAGACCATAAGACCTATCGGCAGAAATTGCGTGATTTTGATAAACTGCTGCATTCGCCGGAATTTGTGCCGGAGACCCACAGTCTAAATACCTTATTTGCCAAGATGCAGTCCAAGAAAAAGCACATGATGATCGTGGTGGATGAATACGGACAGACCAGTGGCATTATCTCCATGGAGGATATCTTGGAGGAGATCGTGGGAAACATCCAGGACGAACATGACAAGGAAGAAGCCTCCATCGAACAGGTTGCACCGAATTTTTACCGCATGGACGGTGGCACTTCCCTAGAAGAGGCGGCAGAGGTCTTGGGGATTACGTTTCCGGAGGACTACGAGACCTTAAATGGTTTTCTGGTGTCTCACATTGATAAGATCCCGGAAGAGCATGAGACCTTTGAAGTGCAATACAAGGGCTACCGCTTTAAAGTGCTGGATGTAGAAGGAAAAATGATCCGGCAGGTACAGGTGTTTGCCATATAAAACAAAAAATGATACACTAAATAAGAATACTTTAGAAAAGAGGATATAATTTTATGTCAGGACATTCAAAATTTGCTAACATTAAGCATAAGAAAGAGAAAAATGATGCTGCAAAGGGTAAGGTATTTACCATTATCGGACGTGAGATCGCAGTAGCGGTCAAGGAAGGCGGACCGGATCCTGACAATAACAGCAGACTTCGTGATGTTATTGCCAAGGCAAAGGCCAACAATATGCCAAACGATACCATTGAAAGAGGTATCAAGAAGGCTGCCGGTGATGCCAATGCAGTCAATTACGAGACGGTTACATATGAAGGTTATGGACCAAACGGTACAGCCATCATTGTTGATGCTTTGACCGACAACAAGAACCGTACCGCTGCCAATGTGCGTAGCGCTTTTACCAAGGGCAAGGGTAGTCTTGGAACACAGGGCTGTGTATCTTATATGTTCGACAAAAAGGGACAGATCATCATTGACAAGGAAGAATGTGATCTGGATGCAGACGATCTGATGATGATGGCACTGGATGCAGGTGCAGAGGATTTCACAGAGGAAGAAGATTCCTTTATCGTATTGACAGATCCGGATGATTTTTCTGCTGTCCGTGAGGCATTGGAGCAGGAGAAGATCGCTATGGCAGATGCGCAGGTGACCATGATCCCGCAGACCTATGTAGAACTTACCGATGAGCAGGATCTTTACAACATCAACAAGATCTTATCTTTACTGGATGAGGATGACGACGTTCAGGAAGTATATCATAACTGGGACGAGTAGTATTTTGATTCATTAGGAGGGGTTACTATGAAGAAAGTACTTTTTGCGGCAAGCGAGTGTGTACCATTTGTCAAGACAGGGGGCTTGGCAGACGTGGTAGGAGCCTTGCCAAAAGAATTTGACAAGTCAGATTGGGATATCCGTGTGGTCCTGCCGGACTATACCTGCATTCCGCCACAATACCGTGATTCCTTTCAGTATGTGTGCCATTTCCAGATGGGGATGGGATCCTATATCGGCGAACGCTATGTAGGTGTCATGCAGTATGAGTATCAGGGGATCACCTATTATTTCATTGATAATCTGGAGTACTTTGAGTGCTTTTACCCGTATGGGGATGCGCGCTATGATATCGAGAAATTTATTTTCTTTGACAAGGCAGTGCTTTCCATGTTGCCACTCATTGATTTCCAGCCGGATATCATCCATTGCCACGACTGGCAGACAGGATTGATCCCGGTCTATTTAAAGACAGAATTTGCCGGCAATCCTTTCTTCTGGGGCATGAAATCCGTTATGACCATACATAACCTCAAGTTCCAGGGTGTCTGGGATATTGAGACCATTCAGGGGATTTCGGGTCTGCCGATGGATCTCTTTACACCGGACAAATTGGAGTTCAAAAAGGGTGCCAATATGTTAAAGGGCGGCTTGGTCTATGCTGATTATATTACAACGGTCAGTGATACCTATGCAGGGGAGATCCAGACGCCTTATTACGGGGAGGGCTTGGACGGACTGCTTTCTGCCAGACATTTTGATATGCGCGGTATTGTCAACGGTATTGATTATGCCATGTATGACCCGGCAAAGGATGATCTGATCTTCAAAAATTACAGTGCTTCCAATTTCAGGACCAACAAGAAGGTCAACAAGGAGATGTTACAGGAAATGCTTGGACTTGTCGTAGACAAGAAAAAGTATATGATCGGGCTGATCTCACGTTTGACCGATCAAAAGGGATTGGATCTGGTCAATTACTGCATCGAGCGTCTGGTGGATGATAATACCCAGCTGGTCGTGATCGGTACAGGAGAATCCCAGTACGAGAATATGTTCCGTCACTTTGCCTGGAAATACCCGGATCGGATTTCAGCCAACATTTGCTATTCCGAGGATCTGGCTCACAAGTTGTACGCAGCGGCAGATGCCTTTTTGATGCCGTCGCGCTTTGAACCATGTGGTCTGACCCAGTTGATCTCTTTCCGCTATGGAACAGTACCGATCGTGCGGGAGACAGGCGGCTTAAAGGATACAGTTATCCCTTACAATGAATACGAACATACCGGTGACGGTTTCTCCTTTGCCAATTATAATGGGGATGAACTTTTAAACACCGTCAATTATTCCAAATATGTATTCTTTGAAAAGAAGGCAGAATGGAATAAGATGGTAGACCGCGGCATGCAAAAAGATTATTCATGGAAAAACTCCAAAGCCAATTATGAGGGACTTTACTCCTATCTGATGGGCGAGTCATAAATACATAAAAGATCTGCGTCAGTTCCTAGGAACTGGCGCTTTTTGTATTGTTTTGAGATCCTTTACACACAATAAGGAAAAAGAAAAGGAAGAGAAAAATGGATAGTGTAAAGGAATATGGACAGGAAGTCATTACAACAGAAAAAGGGCACAAGATCGGTATCGTGACGATCATAGGAGAGATCGAAGGGCACACACTTCTGGCTGCCAATGCCAAGACCACCAAGTATGAACATATGATACCGCTTTTGATCGCTATGGAAAATGACGCCTCTGTAGACGGCATCCTCTTTGTCTTGAACACCATCGGCGGGGATGTGGAGTGTGGGCTGGCGATCGCAGAAATGATCGCTGCCATTCAAAAACCGACGGTCTCCCTTGTGATCGGCGGCAGCCATTCCATCGGCATCCCGCTGGCAGTGGCAACCGATTGTTCTTTTATCGTGCCATCTGCGACCATGCTGGCACATCCGGTGCGGATGAATGGGACAGTGCTTGGCGCGCCGCAGACATATTATCAATTCAACCAGATGCAGGAGCGGATCATCGGCTTTATCTGCAGGCATGCGGCGATCGAAAAGGAGCGTCTGGAAGACCTTATGCTGGCAAAAGATACCATGGCAAAGGATCTGGGAACCATCCTGGTGGGAGAGCAAGCGGTAAACGAGGGACTGATCTCTCAGGTGGGCGGTCTGGGGGAGGCCATGCAGGTCTTGGAAAGAATGATCGCGGGCAAAAAGAAGGGGCAAAAAGACGCGTAATCTGTAGAAAAGTAATAATGACACGTTCTGGAAAATATGGTAATATTAAAAAGTTGGTAAAATCATTTATTTGGAGGACATTATGTCATTATTACAATCTATTTTAATGGGACTTATTCAGGGCTTGACCGAGTTTCTTCCGGTCAGCAGTTCAGGGCATCTGGCACTTTTTAAGGCATTATTTCATGTGCAGACAGATACCGGGATCATGTTTGATGTTTTATTGCATTTAGGTACACTGGTTGCCATTTTTGCAGTTTACTATAAGGATATCTGGGAGTTGATCTGTGAGGGCGTATCCATCGTGATCGATTTTCTGGCAAATATTGGAATTGCGGTTGGCAATCTTTTTTCTTCCAAGAAAAAGAGATACCGCAAGATGGTGGATACACCATATCGCCGTTTTGTCATGCTGATCATTGTATCTACCATTCCTACCGGCATCATGGGCGTTTTGGGACAGAACCTGATCGAGGCTGCATCTGCGACAGTATTGATTCCGGGCATCTGCCTGATCATTACAAGTATTTTGCTTTTTATTTCCGATCGTGTAAAAACCGGCAAAAAGACGGAAGAAAACGCAAGTTATGGCAATGCTGTCGTGATCGGCGTGTGTCAGGGATTTGCCACACTTCCGGGCTTATCCCGCTCCGGAACTACGATCACGGCATGCCTCTTGAGCGGTTTTGACCGTACCTTTGCCGTAAAGTACTCCTTTATCATGTCCATTCCGGCAGTACTTGGGGCGGCTCTTTTGGAATTGAAAGATTTAAGTCTTGCCACAACGGCATCTTCTGAGATCATCAATTATGTAGTTGGTATGGTTGTTGCTGCTGTAGTGGGATATATTTGTATCAAGACTATGCTTCTTGTTGTCCGCAAGAAGAAATTTACCATTTTTTCTGTATATTGCATGATCGTTGGTGTGATTGCAGTGATCGCAGGATGTATGGGATTATAAGATTAGGGGATTCGTAAATTATGGCGAATAAAACGACAAGTGCAAAACGGAATACGACGAAGACTTCCGCAAGCAAAAAGTCTACAGCCACAAAGAAGCAGACGACGAAAAAAGGAACAAAACCGAAAACGACAGCCCAAAATGTCACAGTAGAGGCGGAAGTGGTCGATGTTGCCAAGGCAGAAGCCATCAAAGAGATCTTTTTGTGGATCTTTCTTGCGGTCTGCGTTCTCCTATTTTTGAGTAATCTGGGGATCGGTGGAATCGTTGGCAATGCTGTCAGCGGTTTCTTCTTTGGTGTTTTTGGTTTGGTTGCTTATCTTTTTCCAATCTTACTTCTGGTGGCTACCTTTTTTGGTATTTCCAACCAGGGAAACCGGATCGCCACGATCAAACTGATCGCGGGAGGCGTGCTTACCGTTTTCCTCAGTGTTCTGGTGGAATTGTTTGCCCATGGGGATGCTCCTTATGCAGCCATGCGTGCCTTTTATTATGGACGAGAGAATAAGGCGGGCGGAGGTCTTTTGGGAGGGATGCTTGCATCCGGTCTGGTGGAAGGCTTTGGGCTGATCAGTGCTTATGTACTTACCTTTGTCATCATGATCGTTTGCCTGATCCTTATTACGGAGCGTTCTTTGTTACAGCAGGCAGGCAATCGCAGACGTAGAAAGAAAAGGCGTTATACAGATCCAAATGAAGACCGTGAGGCAAGGCTTGCGAGGATCCGTGCCGATAAAAAGCGGCAGGAAGCAGCCGGTCAGGTAGATGAAAATGCGCCGCGCAGAGACCGAAAGATCTCAGGGGTGGCATTTGATACCAAGATGGAGCCGGAGATCCAGGCGGTGCAGGCATCTTCGGATGAGGTGGAACAGGTACATATGGCACCGCAAAAGGATGTCGAGGTCAAGAATGTCAAGCGTGTGCCTTTATCATCCAAGCGCACCGGATCTGCGTCTGTTATTGGTCCGGATGAAGAAAAGCCGGCAAGGACAGAACGTGCAACCAGTCTGGTAAGTCCGGTGGCGAAAGCCGGCAGCGAGCCGATAGATGCTGTCAAGGCAGAACCGGTACGTCCAAGCCGGCGCATCAATCTGTCGACACCGTCGGTGGCAAGTGTGACCGCAGAAACGGCTAAGACAGAGAGTGATCCGATCAGACCGGCTTCTTCGGTGCAGCCGCAGATGCAGGCAGTGATACCTTCTACGCCGGAAGTTGTCAAGGCTGAGGAAAAGGAGACGGCAGCACCCGCAGCGGCTGAGACTCCGGCAGCCGTAGATAAGCGCCCACGCAAGACCGCGGCAAGCATGGCGGAAACCAAAAAGAGTGCAGACCAGGTGGCAGATGAGATTGCCAAGAGCAAGCAGGAGACCAAGCCTGCGGCTGCCTATAAATTCCCGACCTTATCGCTGTTGAAAAAGAAAGCGGCGAGCGGTAATGGAAATTCCAAGGCAGAATTGGAGGCTACGGCAGATAAACTGGAACAGACTCTCCGTAACTTTGGTATCAATGTAGAGGTGACGGATGTTACCTGCGGACCGACGGTTACCCGTTATGAGTTGCAGCCGGAGATTGGTGTCCGTGTCAACCGTATCACCAATCTGGCGGACGACATTAAGTTGAACTTAGCGGTTACGGATATCCGTATCGAGGCACCGATCCCGGGCAAGGCAGCCGTTGGTATCGAAGTGCCAAACAAAAATAAAGTCATGGTATCTTTTGAGGAAATGGCTTCTTCCGCAGAGTTTAAAAAGGCAGAGTCCAAGGTGACTTTCTGCGCAGGACGGGACATTGCGGGCAATGTCATCACGGCAAATATTGCCAAGATGCCGCACCTTTTGATCGCCGGTACGACAGGTTCCGGTAAATCCGTCTGTATCAATACGATCATCATGAGTATTTTATATAAGGCAAGACCGGATGAAGTCAAGTTTATCATGATCGATCCAAAGGTCGTAGAACTTAGTATTTACAATGGCATTCCGCATCTTTTGATCCCGGTTGTCACCGATCCGAAAAAGGCGGCAGGTGCCTTACATTGGGCGGTTACGGAAATGGATGACCGTTATCAGAAATTTGCGGATGCCAGTGTGCGTGATATCAAATCTTACAACAAAAAGCTGGAGGAGCATAATTACCAACTGCCGATCAATTCCAATGGAGAATTGGGTACCTTTGAAAAGATGCCGGAAATGGTCGTGATCGTAGACGAGTTGGCAGACCTTATGATGGTTGCCGCCAAGGAAGTCGAGGAATCCATCTGCCGTCTGGCACAAAAGGCAAGAGCCGCCGGCATTTACCTGATCTTAGCGACCCAGCGACCATCCGTGGATGTCGTGACAGGTCTGATCAAGGCAAATATGCCGTCGCGTATTGCTTTTGCTGTTAATAGTGGCGTGGATTCCAGAACCATTCTGGATATGTTCGGGGCAGAAAAACTCTTAGGAAACGGAGATATGCTTTATTATCCACAGGGCTATACCAAGCCGCTGCGTGTGCAGGGGGCTTTTGTCTCAGATGAGGAAGTACAGGATGTAGTAGACTATATCAAGGGCAATAACGAAGAGGCTTCCTATGATGAAAATGTGACCAGGCATATTGAGTCCGGCGCAGACGGCAGTGACGGTGCTACCGCGATCGGAGGCGGCAGTGGCTTTGAAGATACGAGGGATTCCTATTTTGCGGAGGCAGGGCGTCTGATCGTATCAAAGGAAAAGGGATCGATCGGTATGTTACAGCGTAACTTCAAGATCGGCTTTAACAGAGCAGCCCGCATTATGGATCAGTTGGAAGAGGCAGGGGTCGTGGGACCGGAAATGGGAACCAAACCAAGAACCGTACATATGACACCGACCCAGTTTGAGCAGTTCTTAAATCCATCAGCAGTTTCAGCGGTGGAAGAGGAATATCCGGTCAGTGATGACTTTTAGGATAGAGGTTACAAGAGACCAGACAAGATTTTATTTATGTAAGGAGAGAGAACATGAAAACAGACATCCAAATCGCACAGGAAGCGACCATGCTTCCGATCACTGAGATTGCAGAACAGGTAGGACTTACAGCAGATGACTTGGAAATGTATGGAAAATACAAGGCTAAGTTATCAGATGAGTGTATGGAGCGTTTGGCAAAGGAAGAAGACGGCAAACTGGTACTTGTTACGGCAATCAATCCGACACCGGCAGGCGAGGGAAAGACGACAACCAGTGTTGGCCTAGGACAGGCTTTTGCCAAGTTAGGCAAAAAGGCAGTCCTTGCACTGCGTGAGCCTTCCTTGGGACCTTGCTTTGGTATCAAAGGTGGTGCTGCGGGTGGTGGCTATGCACAGGTCGTTCCGATGGAGGATCTCAACCTGCATTTCACCGGAGATTTTCATGCGATCACTTCTGCAAATAATTTATTGGCTGCCCTTTTAGACAACCATATCCAGCAGGGCAATGAACTTGGCATTGACCCAAGACAGATCAAATGGAAGCGTTGTCTGGATATGAATGACAGAGTACTCCGCAATACCGTTGTCGGCTTGGGAAGCAAGATGGATGGTATGGTCAGGGAAGATCATTTTGTCATCACGGTTGCTTCTGAGATCATGGCAATCCTTTGTCTGGCAGATGATATGGCAGACTTAAAGAGAAGACTTGGCCGTATCATCGTGGCTTACAACTTTAAGGGAGAGCCGGTTACGGCAGCAGACCTGCAGGCAGTCGGTTCCATGGCAGCCCTGTTAAAGGATGCCTTAAAGCCAAATATGATCCAGACCTTAGAGCATACACCGGCACTGGTACACGGTGGTCCATTTGCCAATATCGCACATGGTTGTAACAGTGTGCGCGCGACAAAGATGGCTCTGAAAATGGGAGATATCTGTGTGACAGAGGCAGGCTTTGGTGCGGATCTGGGTGCAGAGAAATTCTTTGACATCAAGTCCCGCATGGCTGGCTTACACCCGGATGCCGTTGTTTTGGTAGCAACGATCCGTGCCCTCAAATACAATGGTGGCGTGGCAAAGGATGCCTTGTCTGAGGAAAATCTGGATGCCTTGAAAAAGGGTATCGTCAATCTGGAAAAACATATCGAAAACTTACAGAAATTCGGTGTGCCGGTCGTAGTGACCTTGAATTCCTTTATCACAGATACGGAGGAAGAAACAGCCTTTGTCCGTGACTTCTGCGAAAAACGCGGTTGTGCTTTTGCTTTATCTCAGGTATGGGAAAAAGGCGGTCAGGGCGGCGTAGCCCTGGCAGAGACCATTTTGGATGTCTTGGATCATAAGGAAAGTCGTTTTGCACCGATCTATCCGTCTGAAATGTCGTTAAAAGACAAGATTGCTACCATTGCCAAGGAAATCTACGGAGCCGCAGATGTTTCTTATGCACCTGCTGCGGAAAAAGAACTGGCCCATATTACAGAACTTGGTATGGGAGACTTCCCTGTATGTATGGCAAAGACCCAGTATTCCCTTTCAGATGATGCAAAGAAGTTGGGAAGACCGGAAGGCTTTACCTTGAATGTAAGAGAAGTCTATGCAAGTGCAGGCGCAGGCTTTGTGGTGGTTGTGACAGGAGCCATCATGACCATGCCGGGACTGCCAAAGAAACCGGCAGCATTTGGTATTGATGTTTCCGATGACGGTGTGATCACCGGATTATTTTAAAAAATAGAGACTGGAAAGCGAGAAAAACAATGGCAGAAATCATTGATGGAAAGAAGATCTCACAGGAGATCAAAGATGAATTAAAGGAAAAAGTTGCCGGACTGCATGCAAAAGGACAGGAAGTTACCTTAGCAGTCGTTCTGGTGGGACAGGATCCAGCATCCTGCGTTTATGTGCGCAATAAGAAAAGAGCCTGTGAGTATATCGGTATCCGTTCTTTGTCCTATGAACTGGCAGAGGATACCAGCGAAGAAGAAGTGCTGGCGCTCATTGACGAATTGAATCATAAAAAGGATGTAAATGGTATTTTGGTACAGTTGCCGCTTCCGAAACATATGGATGAGGACAAGATCACCAGAGCCATTGATCCGATCAAGGATGTCGATGGCTTTCATCCGCAGAATGTCGGTGCGCTTTCTATCGGGCTGCCGGGTTTTGTCTCCTGCACACCGGCAGGAATCATCCAGTTGTTGAAGCGCAGCCATATCGACATGGAAGGCAAGCATTGTGTGATCGTAGGACGCAGCAATATCGTTGGGAAGCCAATGGCACTTTTGATGCTGCGTGAAAATGCTACGGTCACTGTGACACATTCCAAGACCAAGGATCTTGCATCCGTGACCAGACAGGCGGACATCCTGATCGTTGCTATCGGAAAGAAGCAGTTTATTATGGCAGACTATGTCAAAGAGGGAGCCGTTGTCATTGATGTTGGTATGCATAGGGATGAGAATAACCATTTGTGTGGTGACGTGGCTTATGATGAAGTTGCACCACATTGTTCCGCCATTACACCGGTTCCGGGTGGTGTCGGTCCGATGACGATCGCAATGCTCATGCATAATTGTCTGGAATCCGTTGACCTGCAAAAATAGGAGATGGCTATGAAATGTAGTAAATGTGGAGCCGAGATCGATGCCGGCAGTGTTTTTTGTAAAAAATGTGGCGAACCGGTGCAGATGGTGCCGGATTACAATATCTTAGAGGATGATTTTCTGGTCTCCCTTCTGGAAGAGGAAAAAGCATCCGGAAAAAAGGAAGATCAGCCGGAGACAGCCGAACAGGAAGAACGGAATGCTAAGAAAACTTCTACCGGCAAAAAGGCAGTAGAGGAAAAGCCGGAAAAGAAAAAGGGCTTTGCCGGGCTCTGGGCAAATAAGAAGGCAAGAGCCGGCATGATCGGCGGCATCATTGCTCTTTGTCTTGTACTGGTCTTTTTAACCCTTTATATGACATCCTATGATCATTATGTTGCCAAAGGCAAGACCTTGGATGCCAAAGAGGACTATACCGGTGCTTTGACATATTATAATCGTGCCATAGAAAAGAACGATGCAAAGACCAAAGCAAAGATCCTTGCAGCAAATGATTACATCAAGTTGGAAGAGTATGATACAGCAGAATCCTTATTATTAGATGTGATCGCGCAAGATGATGATAATATCTCTGCCTACAGATCATTGATCCTTCTTTATCGGACTACAGGCGATTATGATAAGTTGACCAATTTACAAGCCCAGACTTCCAGCCAGAAGGTCTTGGAACTCTTTAATGACAACCTCTTGTCTGCGCCGGTCTTTTCTGTAGATGGAGGCAAATATGATGATGATGTCACTATTGAACTGTCCTGCAAGACAGGTAAGATCTATTATACCTTAGATGGCTGTGATCCGACCGAAGGCGGCATTCTTTATACAGAAGCCTTTACCTTGGAAGAGGGTACGACGACAGTCAAGGCGGTATGTGAAAACGATGACAAGACCAGTCAGGTGATCGAAAAGAAATATAAGATCACTTATGCAGATCCGGATTATCCGGTTGTCACACCATCCGGGGGCAGTTTCACGACACCGACAACGATCACGGTGGAAGTACCGGAAGGTGCCAGTGTATATTACACTTGGGATGGTACGACACCAACGCAGGCATCTGCCAAGTACACAGGACCGATCGAGATGATGGAGGGCAACAATATCTTATCGCTGATCCTGGTGGACAAGCATGGTAAGACCAGTGATGTCTTAGAATGTAATTACAAATATATACCGCAATAAGAAAGAAGCATTAAGACCGCAGGAAATTCCTGTGGCTTTAATGCTTTGCTTATATGGAGGAAATTTAGATATGAATATCACCATCTTGTGCGTCGGACAGATCAAGGAAAAATACTTCCGTGATGCGATCGCAGAATACCAAAAACGTCTGAGCCGCTACTGTAAATTACAGATCATTGAAGTTGCCGACGAAAAGACAAAAGAAAATGCATCCGAGGCAGAAAATGATCTGATCCGCAAAAAAGAGGGAGATCGGATTCTGAAACACATCAAAGACAGCGATTATTGTATTACCTTAGAAATCGATGGAAAGATGCTGACATCGGAGGGCTTATCCAAAGAGATCGATCGTCTGGGGCTGGCAGGCAAGTCCAGTCTGGTCTTTGTGATCGGTGGTTCGATCGGTCTGGATACCGCCGTTTTAAAACGCAGTGACTATGCATTGAGTTTTTCCAAGATGACCTTTCCGCACCAGTTGATGCGGGTCATTCTTTTGGAGCAGATCTACCGGTCTTACCGCATTATGCGTGGCGAACCCTACCACAAGTAAACATGCTTTTTGTGGTATATGTTTTTTGCAGGGGTCATATACTGCATTATGATGAAAAATGATAAGAGGACGATCGGCAATCTTTTAGAACGAGAGGAACCACTGGAAAATCCTTTGATGATCGGCATGATCCAATTAACACTTCTGGGAAATCGCAGTGCCTTGATCGAAAATTACAAGGGATTGATCG
The DNA here is from genome assembly GCA_963629085.1 of bacterium. Taxonomy (GTDB): domain Bacteria; phylum Bacillota; class Clostridia; order Lachnospirales; family Lachnospiraceae; genus Pararoseburia. The sequence continues at coordinate 34,767 of CAVGHS010000002.1, read as the reverse complement.
AGTACCATGACAAATTGATCATTGTGCAATCCAAGGAGGAGGAAGTCAGCATTTTTGGGGATCATCTGCGGATCTGCTACTATACCAGGACGGAGATGCAGATTGCCGGGAACATTGAAAAAATAGAGGTAAAGGAAAAGAATCATTGATCTTATTTCGTTTTCTTAAAGGCTATGTGCGCGTAGCATTTACAGGAGATGATCTTCCCCGTCTGATCAGAATATGTATTAGCCGGGGGATTTTTTTGTGGAATGTGAAAAGTCAGGATCCTTATCATATGCAGGCAATGCTCTATGGAAATGATGTCTGGAAACTGCATGATATACTGCATAAAACAAGATCCGGACTGCGGATCCAAAAGAAGATCGGACTGCCGTTTGTTTTTCACAGATACCGCCACAAGACAGGCTATGTCTTTGGCATCCTTGCCATGTTTGTCCTTCTCTTTTATGTCTCGGGCTATATCTGGATGATCCGAGTGTCGGGAAATTCTTTTGTGACAGAAGAAATGATGGAGTCCTATCTGACGCAAAAAGGGCAGGGGATCGGCTGTAAAAAGAAGGACATGGATTGTGATCTTCTGGAAAAAGAGATCCTTGCCGATTTCCCGGAAGTCATCTGGGTGTCCGTTTCCATGAAAGGATCCTCTTTGCAGATTGCCATGAAAGAAAAGATGGCGGCGACCGAAGTAAAGCAGGAGGAAGAAGCAAACGGCATGGATCTGCTTGCGCCATGCGATGGTAATGTCATCTCTCTTTATGTGCGCGATGGAACAGCAGCGGTGGAAAAGGGAATGGAGGTCAAGAAGGGGGATGTCCTGATCTATGGCTGGATCGCCATCACCAACGATGCCGGAGACCAGACTTTAGCATATAGACCCAAAAATGCGGATGGGGATGTCATGGTCGAGGGCGTCTATGCCTTTTCCTTTGAAGAAGACCTGGCATATCAAAAAAGGATCGAGACAGGCGAGATTCGAAAATACCCGGTCTTTGGTACAAATGGCTCTTATTTCAATGTCATTCCCTATATGTTGGGAAAAACCAGGCATACGACCTTAAATGAGATCCGTCCTTTGTCGATCGGGGGCGTTTTGAATCTGCCTATCTATTGCAACTATTTGACAGAAAAATCTTACAAATTGCAAAAAACGTCACATAGCAAAAAAGAAATGCAGGAAATTATGCAAATGCATCTGGCTGACCTGCAAAAAAACTTTGAGGAAAAAGGTATTCAAATAATGGATAAAAATGTTATTATGGAATATAGCAATGGTTTGTGTACCATGCATGGAGAATTGCTCCTGCAATCTCCGGCGACCGAAAAGAGACAGACGGTCTTGCCGGAAATATCCGACATAAAGGAAAGCATTTATGAGTGAAAAAGAATGTATTCTTGATATACCAGTAGAACATCTGGAAAATATCTTTGGACAGTTTGATGCCAATATTAAACTGATCGAACAGACTCTTTCCGTTACTTTTATCGCAAGAGACGATCGCTTAAAAGTCATCGGAGAGGAAGATAGGATCACAAGTGCGGCTGATATCATGCAGCGTCTTTATGCACTTTCAAAAAAGGGGGAGACGATCACCAAGCAGGAGGTCAATTATCTGCTGGGTCTGACGGAGCAGAAACTGCCGACGAAGGCGGTAGAGGATCTGGCAGATGACTGTATCTGTCATACCACTTCCGGCAAGCCGATCAAGCCTAAGACGATCGGACAAAAAGCCTATGTGGATGCGATCCGGGATCAGATGATCACCTTTGGCATTGGCCCGGCAGGAACCGGTAAGACCTATCTTGCCATGGCAATGGCGATCACAGCCTTTCAGCGGGAAGAAGTCAGCCGTATCATCCTGACACGACCGGCGATCGAAGCCGGAGAGAAACTGGGCTTTTTGCCGGGAGACATGCAGAGCAAGGTAGATCCTTATCTGCGCCCCCTCTATGATGCCCTGTATCAGATCATGGGAGCGGAGAGTTTTGCACGCAATATGGAAAAAGGTCTGATCGAGGTAGCACCGCTTGCCTATATGCGAGGCAGGACCTTGGATAACGCCTTTATCATTTTAGACGAAGCACAGAACACGACACCGGCGCAGATGAAGATGTTTCTGACCCGTATCGGTTTTGGCTCCAAGGCGGTCATTACAGGAGACGCGACACAAAAGGATCTTCCTGCCAGTGTCAGGTCCGGTCTGGATGTGGCAGTGGATGTCCTTAGCAGTGTAGACGAGATCAGTATCTGTAAACTGAGTGGAGCGGATGTAGTCCGTCATCCTCTGGTCCAAAAGATCGTACATGCATACGAGGTCTACGAGAAGAAGGAAGAGACGAAAAACAAAAAGAAAAAGGTTGGAAAGACACATGGAAAAGACCGTGGAAGAAAATAATATTTCCGCTAAGAGGCTGGCATACTGTCTGGGGATGGGGCTTCTTTTCCTGACCGGTCAGATCTTGCTTTGTCTGGGTCAGGAGATCCTCTTGGATCAGTTCTTATGTCTTGTGACCCTAGATATCAGTTTCCTTTTGATCTTTGTGCTTGCTTTGCTGAAGCACCGCTTGCAGGGGACATTGCCACAGAAGCAGTCAGCTTCCTACCAAAAGGTGTTTTTGTCGGTTTTGCTGGCGTGGGCAGTTTTACTGGCTGCCGCTTTCTGCCCGCATTTTTTTGCGCCGGTTCTGCTCGTTGGTATACTTTTGTTTCCGGCAATGGATGATGTGCTTGCCATGGGACTGGGACTATATATGGTCTTGCTTTTGGGGATCACACGGAGTTTTAGTCTGTATGAGATTGTCTGCTATAGTCTCCTGGTCATTTGTGGCATTTTATTGACCCCTTATTTACAGGGGGAGGAAAAGACAACGCTCTTTGGTATTCCTTTGCTTTATTTTGTCCTGGGTTTCTTGCTGCCGGTCGTATTTTATTATCTTTCCCATCACAGGCTGGGGATCCGACAGGTCTTGTGGGGCTTGGGGGATGGTATAGTCTACACTTTTGTGGTTCTTGCCCTGGTTCCCTGGCTGCTGCAAAAAAATCAGACAGAACTGGAAAAGTCTTATCGACTTTTCTTAGAAGATACTTATCCGCTTGTAACGGATATCCGGCGATTTTCTATGGCAGAATACAATCATGGCAGGCGGGTCTCGCGTCTGGCAGGTATCTGTGCGCATGAGATCGGCGCGGATGCTGCCTGTGCCATGATGGCTGGATTTTATTACCGCTTAGGCAAGATGGAAGGAGAACCGGAGATTGACAATGCACTGCGTCTGGCAAATAATCACTGTTTTCCGACCGATGTCATGGCAGTTATGGAAGAGTACGGAGCAGTCTTGCGCCTGCCGCAGACGCCGGAATCAGCGATCGTGCATATGGTAGATGCTCTGGTGACCAAGATCGAACTTTTAGATCAGGATACTATGTCTAGCACATGGAACCAAGATATGGTAATATATCAGACGTTGAATGAATTATCACAAAAGGGGATCTATGACGAATCGGGTATCAGTATCAACCAATTTTTAAAGATCCGAGAGAAATTAGTCCGGGAGGATTCGTTGTTATGACATTATTATTAGAAGAAGAGGTGGAGGTTCCGTTTTCCTTTGACTATCGCAAGGTGGCAGAAGAGGTCATTGATCAGGCTTTGGAAGTGGAAGAATTTCCATACGAAGTCGAGGTGAGTCTGGTGATTACCGATGATAGGGCGATCCACGAATTAAACCAGCAATTTCGGGAAATGGACCGATCTACGGATGTCTTGTCATTCCCTATGATGGATTATCCCGCACCGGGAGATTTTTCTTTGCTGGATCTGTCGGCGACATCCGAAAATGACGAACTGATTCTGGGAGACATTGTGATCTCGGTAGATCATGTTTTGGCGCAGGCAAAAGAATATGGGCATTCGATCAAGCGAGAATATGCTTTTTTGATCGCACACAGTATGCTGCATCTGATGGGATACGACCATATGACCCCGGATGAGGCAGCCCTTATGGAAGAAAAACAGTCTTATATCTTAGATTTATTACATATTACGAGGGAGGAAGAAAAGAATGTCTAAGAAAGCATTGATCGGCATTATCTGTGCCGTTGCAGCGGTACTTGTAGGAGGCACTGCTGCATTTGTTGTCACACATCAGAAAAAGGATGATGTGCAGACCAAAGAGGTCGTTGAAAAAGAGGAAGAAGTCAACCATGACGGACAGGTCAAGTCTTATCTGACCGGACAGTGGGTCGATCCTGAGATCGGTCGCAGTCGTGCCGTTGCTGTCATGACAGAGAATACCAAAGAGGCTCTGCCGCAGTATGGTTTAAATTCTGCCGGTGTATTGTATGAGGCACCTGTAGAGGGCTCTATCACAAGAATGATGGCAATCTATGAAGATTATTCTGATTTGACCCAGATCGGAAATGTGCGTAGTTGTCGTCCGTATTATGCCCAGTTTGCTGCAGAGTTTGATGCCATTTATGTGCATTTCGGACAGAGCGTACAGGGCGAGCAGTTGCTTGCTACCGGTATCGTGGATAATCTGAGCGGTCTGGACGGCTCTCTGGGAGATACCTTCTACCGTACCAGCGAACATGCTGCACCACACAACGCATATACAAGTGCAGAGGGTATCGCCAGCGGTATTGCAAAGAAGGGTTATGATACACAGTATGACGCGTCCTATGACGGACACTATATCTTTGCAGAAGATGACAGTCCAAATACCTTATCAGCAGGTACAGACTGTGTGGTAGTAAAACCATATTACTTCTACAACCATCCATATTTTATTTACAACAAGGATAGCCAGACCTATGCCAGATACCAGTTTGGTGCGGAGCAGATTGATTCTGTAGACGGTAAGCAGGTAGAGGTTTCGAATATTATTTTCCAGAACGTCAATAATAGTATCTATGAAGGAACCCAGTACTTAAATATTACCGTTTCCGGTTCCGGAGAAGGTAAATTCTTTACACAGGGTAAGATGATCGACATCACATGGCGCAAGGGCGATGATGGTATCACACACTACTATGACAACGATGGCAATGAGATCGTTTTGAACCAGGGCAAGACATGGGTATGTATCATCCAGAGTCAGTATGCAGATGACTCCGCATTTTATGCGACCGAAGAGGAATTTTCATCAGCACAGTAAGAGTTAAGAGGTAAAAATTGGGTAAGTCAAAGAACAGTGATGCCAGTTTTATTATGCAGGGATCCATCCTTGCCATTGCATCCATTATCAGCCGTATCGTGGGACTTATTTATCGTATTCCCCTGACGGCGATCATTGGAAAGACAGGTAATGATTACTATGGAACGGCATACAGTATATACAATATCATATTGATCATGTCATCCTTCAGTCTGCCGCTGGCAGTCTCCAAGCTGGTTGCATCCAGAATGGGAAATGGCAGAACAAAAGATGCCTTCCGTGTATTTAAGGGAGCGCTTGGATTTGCTATCGTCAGTGGTGGGCTTGGAGCCTTGCTTTTGTATTTTGGTGCCGATTACTTTACCGGGACACTGTTAAAGACACCTTTGAGCGCGATCGCCCTTAAGGTTTTGGCACCAACGGTATTTGTTGTGGCACTGCTGGGGGTATTCCGAGGCTTTTTCCAGGGCTTGAATACCATGATGCCGAGTGCCTTTTCCCAGGTGGCAGAGCAGATCTTAAATGCCATTGTCAGTGTGGTTGCTGCTTATATGCTTTTTTCCTACGGAAAGAAAGTGGGGGCGGTCTTAGGTGATGCGGATGCTTACGCGGCGGCTTACGGTGCTGCGGGTGGAACTCTGGGTACGGCGGCAGGAGCCTTTTTGGCTTTCCTGTTTGTGCTCTTTGTTTATTTGGTCTATCGAAAACGTTTCAAAAAACGTATGCGACGCGACCATCACCGCGATCAGGAGTCTTACGGACATGTATTAAAGATGCTTTTGCTGGCGATCTTCCCGATTTTGCTCAGCACGATCGTTTACAATGTCAGTACCCTCATTGACCAGGGCGTATTCAAGAATATTGCCTCCTTACAGGGCTATTCTGCAAAGCAGATCTCGGAATGGTGGGGCGTATATTCCGGTCAGTTTATTGTGCTGACCAATGTGCCGATCTCTATTGCGTCATCCTTGGCGGCATCCAGTGTACCAAGTCTGTCTACAGCATATCATGCCAAAGATTTTGATACGGTAAACCGGCAGATCTCTTTGGCGACCCGCTTTATCATGGTCATTGCCATTCCGTCAACCATCGGTATGGCGATCCTGGGAAGACCACTCAACCTGCTTTTGTTCCATGATGGGGACAAGACGACCATGATGATCATGCTGCTGGGAACCATTTCCATTGCGCTTTTTGGACTATCTACTCTGACCAATGGGCTTTTGCAGGGGATTGACCGCATGAAGACACCGGTCATCAATGCCGTGATCTCCTTGCTGGTACACGTCATAGCCTTATTCCTTTTGATGGAACTGTTTGATCTGCATATCTATGCGGTCGTGATCGCCAACAATATTTACGGTCTCTGTGTCTGTATCTTAAATGATCTGGCACTACGCCGTTATAGCGGGGCGAGGGTAGATCTGCAAAAGACCTATATCATTCCTTTGTTTGCATCTATTGTTATGGGAATCGGTGTATTCTTATCCTATGAAGTGGTGCACAAGATCATCAATTCCAATGCGATCGCAACCATCCTTAGTATCTGTATTGGTGTAGTCATCTACTTTGTATTGCTTTTGCTTATGAAGGGATTGACAGAATCGGAACTGGCGCGTATGCCAAAGGGCAATACCATCATTGCACTGGCAAAGAAAATGCACTTGTTGCAAGAAACCGGAATATAATTTTATAAAATGCAAATACTGTTTGTGGTGATGAAAATGAAACGAACAAACAGTATTTGTATTTTTTTATGTATTGGACTTGCGGCATTAGCACTGATCTTTTTTGTTTTTGCCCAAATAAGTGACAAAGAAGAGGAGCAGCCGGTGGAAGAAGACCGGATGCTTCTGACGGAAAATTCCAGTATTCCCAGTGCTAACGAACAGCAGGCAAAGTATATGGTACTCCTGGAAAATGACACGGTCGTCGTCTATGAGATTGTCGATTGGAAAAAGTATCTGACGACGGATATTACAAAGGAACGCCTGCCGGAAGATGTGGTCGAAGATTTGAGAGACGGTATGGATTTTTCCAGTGAAAAAGACCTCTTTGCCTTTTTGGAAAATTACAGCAGTTAGTCATATAAAACTGCCCCGCCAGTGTTGAGAATTGACAGGTCTTATGCTACAATGGCATGTGGTGATTTTTATGAAGAATACTAGCAGTAGGGGATATGATGTCATTGTAGCAGGCGGTGGAGCCGCGGGAATGATGGCGGCGGTTTGTGCAGCCAGAGCCGGTGCATCAGTCCTTGTGATCGAATTTAATGATAGACTTGGAAAAAAGATTTTAGCGACCGGAAACGGCAGATGCAATTACACCAACCGGGCTATAGATCTGTGCAATTACTATGGAGCAGACAGGGCTTTTTTGGAGCAGGTCTTTGCCGGATTTTCGGAGCAGGATACGGAAGACTTCTTTCGGGGGCTTGGTATTGAGCCCTATGAACAAGAGGGGCTTTTGTATCCGCGGAGCAAACAGGCAAAAAGTATCCAAGAGGCATTGATCCGGGAGATCCAAAGGCTGTCTGTGACACTGGTCATGGAAAAACAGGTCAAGCGCATCGAAAAGACGGATGCGGGATTTCTTGTTACAACGGCAGACAAAGAGATTTTTACGGCAGAAAACGTCATCCTTGCCTGTGGCGGCAAGGCATCTGCCACCCGTGGCAGCCGGGGGGACGGCTATTACCTGGCATCCTGTCTGGGACATGAGATCGCAGAACCGGTGCCGGCACTAGTGCAGCTTCATGCGGCAGATCCTTTGACAAAAATGGCTGCAGGGGTTCGGGCAGATGCTGGGATCACAACATGGATCGACGGCAGGAAAGAGGCTTTCTGGCAAGGCGAATTGCAGATCACCGATTACGGGCTTTCGGGCATTGTGGTATTCCAGTCCAGCCGGATGGTGTCCTATGGACTCTTGGAGAAAAAGGATGTCTGTCTGGAAGTGGATTTTTTGCCGGAATATAGCCATGCAGAGGCAGATGATCTCTTACAGGAGCGTTTACAGATGGGATCGGGAACACTGACTCTGGAACAGACGTTACAGGGACTCTTGCATGACAAGTTGATCGTTCCAATCTTAAAAAGAACCGGACTTGCGCCGGATACCTTAGCAAAAGATTGCAATACAGAGGATAAAAGACGACTCTTGGAAGCCCTGCGCCATTATGTGGTAAAGATTACGGATACCCATGGATTTTCCAATGCCCAGGTCACGGCAGGGGGCGTAAAGACCAGCCGGATCGATCCAAAGACCATGGAGTCAAACTTGGTGCCTGGACTTTTCTTTGCAGGAGAAGTGGTCGATGTGGATGGTATCTGCGGAGGCTATAATCTGCAATGGGCATGGTCCAGCGGAGCACTAGCGGGTATGCATTGTATAGGAAAAAGAAAATGATCTTAATCAGACAGTTAAAACTTGCCGTTTCGGAGCATGAGACAGAAGGCATCCGACAGGCAATTGCAAAGAAAATACATATTACAGAGGCATCGATCTATGAAATCGAGATCTTGAAACGTTCGATCGATGCAAGGAAAAAGCCGGATCTCTTTTATATTTATACCGTGGCAGTCCGGCTGGATGCCAATCAGGAAAAGAAGGTATTAAAGAGATGTGCGAAGGATACGGACATTGCCCTGTATCAACCGGTGGCCTTTCAGATGCCAAAGAGCGGAGAAGAACCGCTCTTTGAGCGCCCGGTCATTGTCGGTATGGGACCGGCAGGTCTTTTTTGCGGACTTTTGCTGGCGCGCGCCGGCTTTGCGCCTATCCTTTTGGAGAGAGGTCGTGCGGTCGAGGACAGACAGGCAGACGTGGAAAAATTTTGGCAGACCGGATTGCTTGATACAGAGTCCAACGTGCAGTTTGGCGAGGGCGGTGCCGGGACATTTTCGGATGGTAAACTCAATACCCTGACCAAGGATAAGACCGGGAGAAATCAATTTGTCCTGCAGACTTTTGTGGAATTTGGGGCACCGAGACAGATCCTTTGGGATGCAAAGCCCCATATCGGTACAGATATCCTGCAGGAAGTCGTAAAAAATATGCGAAAAGAGATCCAGCGTCTGGGCGGGCTTGTCTATTTTGAAACAAAGTTTGAGGATTTTGAAGTCAAAGATGGGTATTTGTCTGCCTTAAAGATCCGGCAGGCAGGCTTAAAAGAGCCCATTACCCTGGATGCCAGAGTTGCAGTCCTTGCCTTAGGACACAGTGCCAGAGATTCCTTTCAGATGCTCTATGAGAGCGGGCTTTCCATGAGTGCCAAGGAATTTGCGGTAGGGCTTCGTATCGAACATCCGCAGACTATGATCCAGGAGGCACAATACGGCAAGGATGCGCCGGGATTTCTGGCGGCAGCCCCTTATAAGATGGCAACCAAATTAAAAAATGGACGCGGGGGCTATTCCTTTTGTATGTGTCCGGGCGGCTATGTCGTCAATGCATCTTCTATGCAGGAACATCTGGCAGTCAACGGCATGAGTTATTCCAAGCGGGATTCTGCAAATGCCAACAGTGCCATTGTGATATCGGTAGGGGCAGGGGAGTACGCACTGGGCGATCCTATGGGGGCAATCGCTTATCAGATGGCGCTGGAAAAGAAGGCTTACAACCTGGCAAAGGGAGCCATCCCCCAGCAGTTATACGGTGATTTTTGCAACAATGTCAAAAGTTCTGCCTATGGCGATTTTTCCTCGCTTACAAAGGGAAGGACAGATTTTGCCAATCTGCGGGAACTTTTTTCTGAGGAGATCAATGCCTCTTTTGTGGAAGGCATGACCTTGTTCGGACATAAAATGTCAGGATTTGACCGTAAGGATGCTATTTTATCCGGCATCGAAAGCAGGACATCCTCGCCTATCCGCATCCACAGAGACGGAACTTTTGTCGGCAGTATCGAGGGCATTTATCCTTGCGGAGAAGGTGCAGGCTATGCGGGCGGGATCACATCCGCTGCCATGGACGGGATGAAAGTTGCAGAGGAGATTATAAAGAGATATCAGGTGAATTATGAATCATAAAAGTGTAGATTTTGAACAATTAACGCCAATGATGCAGCATTATATACAGACCAAGGATGCCAATCCGGACTGTATCCTGTTTTATCGTTTGGGCGATTTCTATGAAATGTTTTTTGAAGATGCCGAGGTCGTATCCAAGGAACTGGAATTGACGCTGACCGGAAAGAGTTGCGGTTTGGAGGAGCGCGCACCCATGTGTGGTGTGCCTTATCACGCAGCGGAGACCTATCTGACCCGTCTGGTGCAGAGAGGCTATAAAGTGGCTGTCTGCGAGCAGATCGAGGATCCAAAGGAAGCCAAGGGCATGGTAAAGCGTGCTGTGACCCGTATTGTGACGCCGGGCACCAATATGGATGCCATGTCTTTGGACGAGTCCAAGAATAATTATATTATGGGCATCTTTTTTGACGGCGACAAATACGGTCTGTCGATCGCCGATGTGACAACGGCAGATTTCTTTGTCACCGAAGTGGACTCCAACCGATCCTGTCTGGACGAGATCAATAAATACGTGCCATCGGAGATCATCTGCAATGAGAATTTTGCCATCAGTGGCATCGATATTGAGGATCTGAAAGAACGTATGCAGATCTCTATCGCAAAATTGGATGCGCATTATTTTGATGACCGTCTGGCGGTGGCTGTCTTGTTGGAACATTTTCACACCAGCCGTCTTTCGGCACTGGGTCTGGAAGAGTTTCCTATGGGAAGTATCTCTGCCGGAGCCCTGATGAAGTATCTGACCGAGATCCAGAAGTCCTCTTTGGAACAGTTCAACCATGTGCAGCCCTACCTCAATGGCAATTTTATGCTCTTGGATTCTTCGACAAGACGCAACCTGGAATTGGTCGAGACCTTGCGGGAAAAGCAAAAAAGAGGATCCCTGCTTTGGGTCCTGGATAAGACCAAGACCGCTATGGGGGCAAGAATGCTCCGCTCGGATGTCGAACAGCCCCTGACCAATGCAGACCTGATCGCAGACCGGCTGGATGCGGTGGACGAACTTTTACATAATATGATGGCAAGAGAAGAATTGCGGGAATACTTAAATCCGATCTATGATCTGGAACGTCTGAACACCCGTATCGTGTATCAGACAGCAAATCCGCGCGACCTTCTGGCATTTAAGAATTCGGTTGCCATGCTGCCGGCGATCAAGACGGTACTGGCGGATTTTAAGGCAAAAAATCTGGTGGAACTTTCTGAAAATATCGACAGTTTATCGGACATCTGTGCGGACATTGATGCGGCGATCTGCGAGGAACCACCAATTTCTTCCAGAGACGGCGGTATCTTAAAGGATGGCTACAACGAGGAAGTAGACCGACTTAGAACAGCCAAGACCGAGGGCAAGAAGTGGCTGGCAGAATTGGAAGCAAAGGAAAGAGAACGTACCGGGATCAAGAATCTAAAGATCAAGTATAACAAGGTCTTTGGTTACTATCTGGAAGTAACCAATTCTTATAAAGATCTGGTACCGGCGGATTATCAGAGAAAACAGACGCTTGCCAATGCGGAACGTTTCTTTACCCCGGAATTAAAGGAGTTAGAAGATACCATTTTAGGGGCAGAAGACAAACTGATCTCCTTAGAATATGAATTGTTCCGACAGTTGCGCAACCGCATTGCAGCGCAGGTATCCCGCATCCAGACGACGGCAAAAGCCATTGCCAGACTGGATGTCTATGCATCACTTGCCTATGTGGCGGAAAAGAACCATTATTGCAGACCAAAGATC
>CAVGHS010000002.1:0-22832 GCA_963629085.1 bacterium | reverse complement strand
CCCGCGGTGTGATCGACATCAAGGGTGGCAGGCATCCGGTCGTTGAGCAGATGATGGATCAACAGCTCTTTATTGATAACGACACTTATTTAGATAATAAAAAGCAGCGTGTTTCCATTATTACCGGTCCGAATATGGCAGGAAAATCTACCTATATGCGCCAGAGCGCACTGATCGTCCTCATGGCACAGATCGGATGTTTTGTTCCGGCAAAGTCAGCCAATATCGGCATTGTAGATCGTATCTTTACCCGTGTGGGTGCGTCGGATGACCTGGCGAGCGGACAGTCTACTTTTATGGTAGAGATGAATGAAGTGGCAAACATCCTGCGCAATGCTACCAAGGATTCCCTTCTGATCTTAGATGAGATCGGACGTGGAACCAGTACCTTTGACGGACTCAGCATTGCCTGGGCGGTAGTCGAACATATCAGCAATGTCAAACTGATCGGAGCCAAGACCTTATTTGCCACCCACTATCACGAATTGACGGAACTGGAAGGCAAATTAGAAGGTGTACATAATTATTGCATTGCCGTAAAGGAAAATGGTGATGACATCGTATTTTTGCGGAAGATCGTGCCGGGCGGTGCGGATAAGAGTTATGGTATTGCAGTAGCCAAACTGGCGGGGCTGCCGGATGAGGTCATTGACCGTGCCAACCGCATCGTGACCCAACTGTGTGAAAATGATATTGTGGATCTGGCAAAAAATATTGCGGTCGAAGGACAGACGACAGGCAGCAAAAAGCAGACCAAGCCACTGGATGATGTAGACAAGGCACAGATGTCATTTTTAGATACGGTCAGTGATGATGCCATCATTGACCAGCTCCGCAATCTGGACATCAGTCATATGACACCACTGGAAGCAATGAATGCACTTAATGAACTACAGGTAAAGGTAAGAAATCGATGGTAAGAAATAAGATAGCGGTTCTGGAGAAAACGACAATAGACAAGATAGCGGCAGGAGAAGTGGTCGAAAGACCTTCCTCCGTCGTAAAGGAACTTGTGGAAAATGCGATCGATGCAGGCGCATCTGCCATTACGGTCGAGATCAAGGATGGCGGCAAATCCTATATCCGCATTACGGATAATGGTTGTGGTATCCCGGAAGATGAACTGTCTGTCGCATTTATGCGCCATTCCACGTCCAAACTCCGGGACGCATCCGAACTGGCGGATATCCATACCTTAGGCTTTCGTGGAGAGGCGCTCTCCAGTATCGGCGCGGTTTCCCGTGTGGAAATGATCACCAAACCGGCAGATACCCTGATGGGTGTGCGGTATGTGATCGAGGGCTCCAAGGAGGTCTCTGTGGATAAGATCGGGGCACCGGATGGAACGACGATCATGGTCTATCAGTTGTTCTTTAACACGCCGGCGCGCAAGAAATTTTTAAAGACAGATACCACGGAAGCCTCTTATATATCAGAGTTGATGGAACGGCTGGCACTTTCCCATCCGGACATTTCTTTTTGCTTCATTTCCAATAAAAAAGAAAAGATACATACCTCCGGCAATGGCAATCTCATGGATACCATTTATCAGATCTATGGCAGACAGATCGCATCCAATCTGCTTGCGGTAGAAAAGGAAACCGAACTTTTAAAAGTCAGCGGCTTTATCGGCAATTCCAATGTAGCGCGCGGTAACCGCAGTCTGGAGAATTTTTATATTAACGGCAGATACATTAAAAGCCCTTTGCTTTCAAAGTCTGTGGAAGAAGGCTATGTGGGCTATCTGATGCAGCATCAGTATCCTTTCTGTGTCCTTATGATCACGACCAAGGAAGCATCCGTGGATGTGAATGTACATCCGACCAAGCAGGAAGTCCGTTTTGATGATGAAATGGCGATCGCGGATATCTTTAAGTCCCTGATCTTTGAGCGACTGCACCAAAGAGAAGATATTGCTGAGGTGACTCTAGACGAAAATGTCAAAGAGTATGTAGATGATGTCGTAGAAGATGTGGCAAAAGCCCCACAAAAGACAGTTACCTGGCAGGATGCTCCTCTGCGTAGGACAGCAGATGACGATGTGGCGGATCTGGGGCTTGCGTCTATGACAAGCGGACCAGAAAGCAAGAAAGAGGACACCACAAAAGAAGTGGCACCGGAACCCTTCGAAAAGTCCCGCCTGGAACAAATGCGCCAAAAGATCACGGCGCAGATCCATGCGGATACGCCATACGAAAGAAAGTATCAGGAGTATTATCAAAAAAAGGAAGAAAAAGAGGACCGGGAGCAAGAGGAAACGGTCACTTATGAGCAGACTACATTTTTGTCTGAGCAGGCGCGGGCAAAGCATCGTATCATCGGTCAGGTCTTTGATACTTACTGGCTGATCGAACATGATAACAAGTTATATATCATAGACCAGCATGCAGCCCATGAAAAGGTCTTGTTCGAGCGCATGATGAAGCAGTTGCAGGATAAGGAAATGACGACACAATATGTCAGTCCCCCGATCATTGTATCGCTCACCAGAGCAGAGCAGGATATTCTGGAACGTTATGAGGATGTTTTTGCGGAGTTGGGCTATGTCATATCCTCCTTTGGCGGCAATGAATTTGCCATAGAAGGTGTACCGGGCAATCTTTTTTCCTTTGATGTTAAGGAATTCTTTATGGAACTTCTGGCATCCTGCGGCGAATTAAAAGGAAATGACGGACATGATATGATCGTAGAAAAAGTGGCTTCCATGTCCTGTAAGGCGGCGGTCAAGGGAAACAACCGCCTGTCTTATCCGGAGATCGAGGAATTGTTGGATGAGTTGTTGTCTCTTGATAATCCTTATCATTGCCCACATGGCAGACCAACGATCATAGCAATGACAAAGTATGAATTAGAAAAGAAATTTAAGAGGATCGTATAATTATGAGTAAGAAACCACCTTTGATCATCCTGGCAGGTCCAACGGCTGTGGGAAAGACAGAACTTTCTATCTCTCTAGCAAAAGCAATCGGAGGCGAGATCATTTCCTGTGATTCTATGCAGGTCTACAAATATATGGATATCGGTTCCGCCAAGATCCGGCCGGAGGAAATGGATGGTGTCAGACATTTTCTGGTGGACCAACTGCTGCCGGACGAGGAATTTCATGTGGCGCGCTTTGTTACTATGGCAAAAGAGGCGATGGCAGAGATCTATGAGCGGGGACACATCCCCATTGCCGTCGGCGGTACGGGATTTTATATCCAGGCACTTTTGTACGATACAGATTTTTCCAAGGAAGACAGTGATGGAGAGATCCGGGCGGAATTGGAATCTTTTGCAAAAGAAAATGGAGCCCTTGTCTTGCACGAGCGTCTGCGTCAGGTCGATCCGGCAAGCGCGGATGCCATTCATCCCAATAACGTCAAACGTGTGGTTCGGGCGCTGGAATATTACCGGATGCACGGAAAGCCTATCTCCTCACATAACGAGGAACAAAGACAAAAGGAATCCCCTTATGATTTCCGTTATTTTGTTTTAAATGATGACAGGGAAAATCTTTACAGACGCATCGATAAACGTGTGGATCAGATGATGGAAACAGGCCTTTTGGATGAGGTCGATCGCTTGCGTAAGATGGGCTATACCAAGGATATGGTATCCATGCAGGGACTGGGCTACAAGGAACTCTTTGATGTCTTGGACGGGACATGTACTTTGGAGGAAGGTATCTATCGCATCAAAAGAGATACCAGACATTTTGCCAAGCGACAATTGACCTGGTTTCATAGCAAACCGGAAGTCATCTGGGTCAATAAGCCGGATTTTTCCTATGACAATGCCGCTATTTTGGCCTATATGATAAAAAACATGCAAAAAGAAAACTAGGAGAATAGATTAGATATGAAAGAAATGTATAAAAACTTTGGGATTGATGATGCTGTTTCCGGTTTCTGTCTGGAAGTAGAGGCATCCCTCAAAGAAAGATTTGCCAAATTGGATGAGATCGCAGAATACAATCAGATGAAGGTGCTGGCAGCCATGCAGAAGCACCGCGTGAGCGCAGAGTGTTTTAACGGAACGACCGGCTATGGCTATAACGATCTGGGCCGCGATACCTTAGAGGAGGTTTATGCGACCTGTTTTAAAGGAGAAGCCGCACTGGTACGTCCGCAGATCACTTGCGGAACGCATGCACTGGCACTGGCGCTTATGTCAAATGTCCGTCCGGGAGATGAGATCTTATCCCCGGTCGGAAAACCATACGATACCTTAGAGGAAGTGATCGGCATCCGTCCGTCCAAGGGATCTTTGGCAGAATACGGTGTGACCTATGCTCAGATCGATCTGCTTGCCGATGGTGGATTTGACTTTGTAGGCATCAAAAATGCCATCAACGACCGCACAAAACTCGTGACGATCCAGCGCTCGAAAGGCTATGCTTCCAGACCGACCTTATCGGTAGAGCGCATCGGTCAGTTGATCGCCTTTATCAAGGAGATCAAGCCGGATGTCATCTGTATGGTCGATAACTGTTATGGTGAATTCGTAGAAAAGAGAGAACCGCTGGAAGTCGGCGCTGATATGATCGTCGGCTCCCTCATCAAAAACCCGGGCGGTGGACTGGCACCGATCGGCGGATACATCGTCGGCAAGAAAGAATGTGTCGAAAATGCGGCATATCGTCTGACTTCACCGGGGCTTGGAAAGGAAGTTGGGGCATCCCTTGGGATGATGCAGTCTTTCTTCCAGGGATTTTTCATGGCACCGACGGTGGTAAATGCAGCCTTAAAGAGTGCCATCTTCGCGGCAAATGTATTTGAGCGACTGGGATTTTCCGTTATCCCGAATGGCAGTGAGTCCAGACATGACATCATTCAGGCAGTGACCTTTGATTGTCCGGAAGGTCTGATCGCATTTTGCCAGGGGATACAGGCTGCAGCACCGGTAGATTCCTATGTGACACCGGAGCCATGGGATATGCCGGGCTATGACAGTCAGGTCATCA
The DNA here is from genome assembly GCA_963629085.1 of bacterium. Lineage (GTDB taxonomy): Bacteria > Bacillota > Clostridia > Lachnospirales > Lachnospiraceae > Pararoseburia. The sequence continues at coordinate 17,887 of CAVGHS010000002.1, read as the reverse complement.
TGGCGGCAGGTGCCTTTGTCCAGGGATCTTCGATCGAACTTAGCGCAGACGGACCGCTGCGTCCGCCATATACAGCCTTTTTCCAAGGCGGTCTTACCTGGTATCATGGCAAACTTGGTATCATGATGGCACTGCAAAAACTTTATGATGCCAATCTTGTTAAGGGTATTTAATTATGCTAATATAAAATAATGTAGCCAAGAACGTTTTGATAAAGGCAACGGAGGAAGAACAAATGAGCAATTCATATGGAATTGATATGGGAACCAATAACCTTAAAATTTATAGCAGCAACAGCAGTGAGATCATCAATGTGAAAAACACCATCGCCATCGTAGACAAAGATCAGATGTATGCCTATGGCGATGATGCATATTCTATGTATGAAAAGGCACCGGAGACGATCGCTGTGTCTTTTCCGATCGTAAGTGGTGTGATCGCTGATTTTGATAATATGCAGACCATGTTATTTGAGGTCTTAGAAAAGAAGGCAAAGGCAAGGATCAAGGGATCCGACATTGTTGTAGCCGTTCCTACGGACATCACGGAAGTAGAGAAAAAGGCATTTTATGACATGTTTGCCCGTTCCAAGACCAAGCCACACAGTGTACTTTTATGCGAAAAACCACTAGCAGATGCGATTGGTATGGATCTGGATATCACAGAACCGACCGGTGTGATGGTCGTTGATTTTGGTGCCGATACGACAGAGATCTCTGTGATCTCTCTGGGCGGTCTGGTACTGACAGAACTCCTGCCGTTCGGGGGCAATCATTTGGATGATGCCATTGTGACACACATGAAGCGCAAGTTTAATCTTTTGATCGGACGCAAGACTGCCTGTCAGTTAAAGGAAAATATCGGCAGTGCCATGCCGGGCAAAGAGGCTTCTATGACCGTGGTCGGACGTGATGTGGTAAGCGGTCTGCCGATCGAAATGGAAGTGCAGGCATCTACGGTCTACGATGGTATCAAGGCTGATCTGGAAAACCTTTGCAATTCCATCAAGATGATCCTGGAGAAAGTTCCACCGGAACTTGCAAAAGATATCGTATATTCCGGTATTTATCTGACCGGAGGCAGTGCAGCCATCGCAGATCTTGCTGATCTGTTCACAGAAGTGACAAACATTAAGGTTAATGTTAGTGAGCATGCAAAAGAGACGACGGCTCTGGGACTGGAAAAAGTTTTGACAGATGCCAAGTACAAACGCTTTGGTTATGGTATGCGAACAAGAATTTTTAAATAAAGGTAGGAATTTATGAAGCGCAGAGGAAAATCTTCTTTCCCAAGTAAATATATATTATTGCTCCTGACGGTCGTCTGTATCATGCTGCTTTTTGCGGGCTATGCGACCGGATATGCAGGAGAACCGGTACGCACCATCTGCAACTACGTCTTTGTACCGATGCAAAAGGGCTTGGACTATGTCGGAGAGTCTATCTCTATCAATAGCGATGATACCAAGACTAAAGAGCAGTTGATCGCAGAAAATGAGCAGTTGCAGGAGCAGATAGACGAACTTTCCACGCAGTTGACCAATACACGTTTGCAGCAATCCGAACTGGATACCCTGCGTGAATTATATGATCTGGATCAGACCTATGCCGACTACAAGACAACAGGAGCGCATGTGATCGGCAAGGGAACCAGCAACTGGTTCAATACCTTTACGATCGACAAGGGCTCCAAGGATGGCATCAAGGTGGATATGAATGTCATCGCCGGAAGCGGACTGGTCGGTATTGTGACGGATGTCGGCAAGAATTATGCCGTGGTGCGGTCTATTATTGATGATACCAGTAATGTCAGCGGAATGATCCTATCCAACAATGACAACTGTATCGTGTCCGGAAATCTCAAGTCCATGACGGAATCCAACATGATCACATTTTCCAATTTAGAAGACAGTGAAGATAAGGTTTCTACAGGAGATTCTGTCGTTACCAGCAATATCAGTGATAAGTATCTGCCGGGACTTTTGATCGGCTATGTGACAGATATTACAGAGGACAATAACAATCTGACCAAGTCCGGTAAGATCACGCCGGTGGTCGATTTTAAACATTTACAGGATGTACTTGTGATCACACAGTTAAAGGAGACAGGTAAGTAGTCATGGAGATCAAGGGTATCATAAAATATATTCTTGTGGTACTTGCTGTCGTCATTGTAGGATTTTTGCTGCAGACGACCGTGTTCCCGCGTATGGAACTTGCAGGTGTCACACCCAATATCATGGTCATCATCATCACTTCTTACGGATTGATGCGTGGACGCAAACAGGGGATGATCATAGGCTTTTGCAGTGGTCTGCTCTTGGATTTTTTTAGCGGTACGACCTTTGGTCTATATGCGATCATCTATCTTTATCTGGGATTTTTGTGTGGTCTGTTTAAAAAGATCTTCTTTGGCGATGATATCAAATTACCGCTTGCTTTGATCGGTCTGAGTGATCTGATCTATGGGCTCACGGTTTTTGTCGTCCTGTTTTTATTCCGTGGAAGATATGATTTTCTCTTTTATCTGACCAACCTTATTTTACCGGAGGCTATTTATACGATTCTGGTTGCCATCCCGGTCTATTATGTCATTTTAAAGATCAATCAGCGATTGGACAAAGATAATAAAAGGAGTTCTAGGAAACTTGTTTGAACAAATAAAAGATTTTTTGACGAATCGAATATTTACGTCGCGTTTGCGTGTGTTGACGGCTGTTATGGTTCTGCTTGCGGGCATACTGATCACCCGTCTTTTTGTCTTGCAGATCGTTCGTGGTGCAGATTATCAGGAAAATTATGATCTGACCGTCGAAAAGGATGAGACCATTCCGGCGACCCGTGGCAATATTTACGATCGCAATGGCAAACTCCTTGCCTACAATGAACTGGCTTATGCCATTACCATTGAGGATAGCGGCTCTTATGAGAGCAGAAAAGAACGTAATGAAAAGATGAACGAGGAGATCTCTGACATCATTACCCATATCGAGGCAAATGGTGACAGCATTGACAATAACTTTGGTATTACAAGATCATCTTCCGGTCAGTATGCTTTCGTCAATAATAGCGGTACAGCCTTACAGCGTTTCCGGGCGGATGTCTTTGGACATGCAAGTATTGACGATCTGGCATACAATGACAAATTAGGAATAGACGAGGCAGAAGCCACACCGGATCAGATCATGGATTATCTGATGGGAGAGGAACGCTACAATGTTTCTGACAAGTACGATGGTGAGATGCGTTACAAGATCTGTATTGTGCGTTACAATATCGGACAGAATTCTTATCAGAAATATATCGCTACGACCATAGCCAGCAATGTCAGTGATGAGTCGGTTGCCTATATCAAGGAAAACAGCAATGAACTGACCGGCGTGGACATCAAGGAGACATCCATCCGTAAATATGTAGACAGCGAATATTTTGCCCATATCATCGGCTACACCGGAACTATATCTACCGACGAATACAATGAGAAAAAGAAAGATGATGATGCGGTAGAACTGACAGATGTGGTCGGTAAATCCGGCATTGAACAGGTCATGAATGATTATCTGTCCGGTACCAAAGGAAAGCAAAAACTTTATGTAGACAGTGTGGGTAATCTGATCCAGGTATCGGATTATGAAGAACCGGAATCCGGGGATGATGTCTATCTTTCTATTGATAAGGATCTGCAGGAGGCGACTTACCGTGCTTTGGAAAAGGAGATCGCAAGTATTGTTTATTCCAAGATCGCCAATATCAAGACCTATCATACGACAGGAGAAGAATCCGACATCATGATCCCGGTCTATGATGTCTATCATTCCTTTATCAATAACAACCTGATCGACACGGCACGGTTTTCGGATGCAGATGCTACGGATACAGAGCGGGCAGTCAAGTCTGCTTATGAAAAAAAAGAAGCAGATGTCCTGAGCCAGTTGCAGAGCCAGCTCAAGCCGACCACCGGTACGGTCTATAAGGATCTGTCCGAGGAATATCAGGATTATGCGACTTATATTGTGACTTATCTGAAAAAGCAGGGCATCTTTGACAAGGATGCGATCGATGATTCAGATGAGATGCAGACCAAATGGACCAGCGAATCGCTGAGCGTCAACGAATACTTACTCTATGCGATCGAACAGAACTGGATCGACATCACAAAGTATGCCAAGGACACCAAGTATGTGGATACGGATGAATTGTATGGTCTCTTGATCGATTATGTCTTAGATCAGTTACAGACGGATGCCTCTTTTGAAAAACTGGTCTACAAATATGCCATTCAGCAGGATATGATATCCGGCAATCAGTTGTGTGCTCTTTTATATGAGCAGGGCGTTTTGCCGGAGGATGATGCGACACACGATGCTCTTTTGTCCGGTCGTATCTCTGCCTATAGTTTTGTCCTGGATAAGATCAAGAATCTGGAGATCACACCGGGACAGTTGGGACTGGATCCTTGTTCCGGTTCTGCCGTAGTCATTGATCCAAAGACCGGAGAAGTCTTGGCTTGTGTATCTTATCCGGGCTATGACAACAACAAACTGGCAAATTCGGTGGATTCCACCTATTATGCTTATCTGACCAACAGCAAGTCCGAACCGCTTTACAACCATGCGACCCAGCAGAAGACGGCACCGGGTTCTACTTACAAGATCGTCAGTGCAACTGCCGGACTGGCAGAAAATGTCATTACGACTTCGACCCAGATCCTGGATCAGGGTGTTTTTGATAAAGTCAGCAATAAACCGGAATGTTGGATCTATCCGAGAAGTACCCACGGTCTGATCAATGTGGCTGAGGCTTTGCGTCATTCCTGCAACTATTTCTTTTATGAAGTGGGATATGATCTGGCTGGTGGAAACAACAATAATTATAATGACAGCCAGGGTATTGAAAAACTGGCAAAATATGCATCTATGTATGGTCTGGATGCCAAGACGGGAGTCGAGATTGATGAGTCTACACCGACACCGGCAACAGAGTTCCCGGTTATGGCAGCCATCGGACAGTCTGATAACAACTTTACGACCATTTCACTGGCACGTTATATCACGGCAGTAGCCAATCGTGGCACAGTCTATGATCTGACACTCTTAGACCATGTAGAAGACCCGGCAAGCGGAGATACGGTAGCCACCTATAGTCCATCTGTGAAAAACCAGATCACGGCATTGACGGATGGCGAATGGTCGACCTTAAATTCCGGACTTCGTATGGTCGTAGAAGATCTGTCGGCATTCAAGGGAACCAGTGTCGCAGCAGCAGGTAAAACCGGTACGGCGCAGGAGTCCCTGCTCCGACCAAACCATGCCTTGTTTGTCGGATATGCACCGTATACAGATCCGGAGATCGCGGTTGCGACCCGTATCGCACATGGATATGGATCCAGCAATGCATCCGTTGTTGCGGCAGAGATCATGTCTTATTACTTCGGCGAAAAGACATTGGAAAATATTGCAGAGAGTGGTGCCAATACAGAGACGACCACCAACAGTGTGACAGATTAAAAGGGAGGCGCTTATGGCTAAAAAAGATTCTGTAGTGATCAAGAGCAGTCCTTATGGGCTGACGCTGGTTTTGGATCGGGAGATCTCTTTTGAACAACTGGTACGGGATATTTGTAAAAAGTTTGCCACATCGCGCAGTTTCTTTGGAACTGCCACACTTGTCCTTTCCCTGGAGGGACGACCGGTCAGCGCAGAGGAAGCCGCGGTCATTGTGGAGGCGATCCAATTAAATTCGGATATTACGATTTCTTTGATCGAAGAGGATAACGAATTAAAGAATATCGAAATGAAAGAAAAAATCGACAGATTCTACTATGAAAATATTTATGACAATGCTAAAATTATTATGGGTAGTGTGACAAAGAAGGATGTCGTAACGTCAGACGGAAGCATTGTGATCCTTGGGGATGTCAAGTCCAAGGCAAGTGTCCAGGCTGCCGGCAATGTTATCGTTATGGGCAGCGTAGAGGGCAGTGTTTATGCCGGTTATCCGGATGATTCCAAGTGTTATATTGCTGCCAATCAGATCAATGCCGCGCATATACAGATCGGCAAGGTCGCAGGCGATGTCAAGGTGGCGAGCAAATGGTCACTGCGCTCCAGAAAGAGTGAGAGCGAGCCATACGCGGTCGTGGTCTGGGAGCAGGAACTTCTGGCGGAGCCACTTCGGAGTGGACTACTAAAACATTTATAAGGAGATTTGTTGTGGGCGATGTGTTTATGGTCGCTTCGGGCAAGGGCGGTGTAGGAAAGACAACACTGTGTGCCATGCTTGGAAGCCAATTCGCACGCATGGATAAGACCGTTGTCATGTTAGATACAGACTTCGGACTAAGGAACCTCGACTTATATTTTCATTTGGAAAATAAGATCATATACAATCTGGTGGATGTCTTACAGGGTGTCTGCTCTTATCGACAGGCATTATTGTCACTGGATTATGATCGGACATTTTATATTATGCCGGGCAGCAAAAATTATGATTTTTCTTTACCTGAGGATGCTTTTTCCTGCCTGATCGAAAAATTAAAAGCACAGTTTGATATTGTCCTGATCGATACACCGGCAGGGATCACCCCCATACATCAGGTCATGCTTCCCTATGTGGATCAGGCGCTTGTGGTCGTGACCATGTGCCAGGCTTCTTTGACGGACGCTTTGTCTTTTTGTCATGTTTTGCAAAAACAGGGACTGCCTGCCCGTCTGATCTTTAATCAGATGGAAGGCGACATGGGAAAGAGGAAAAATCGTGGCAGGCTGATGGAAATGGCAGAGCAGGTTTTTTGTGCCGGATTTGCGGGAAGCCTCCCGGATATGCATAAGAAATGCAGCATGCCATCCGATTTTCTGGCTCAGAGCAAAGAAATCCAGCCAATCTGCAAGACCATACTAACTCCGGCAAAAGAGACAGAATAGAAGAGAGTAGTTTATGTTTCGAACCTACAAATTAAAAAATCTGAATATAAAATTGATCATCGGCATTCTGGCACTTACGATCTTAGGCATACTGATCATCGGATCTGCCGATGCAGACTATCAGAACAAACAGATCTTAGGTATGATCCTTGGCATTATCGTCATGGGGATCGTGGCACTTATTGATTATGATTTTGTCCTACAATTTTCACGGCTTTACTATGTTGCAGTGATCGGACTTTTGGTTCTGGTACTTTTGGTCGGTGACAGTTCTAAGGGGGCGACCCGTTGGATCGATGTTGGTATCCGTTTCCAGCCTTCGGAACTGGGAAAGGTGCTTCTGATCCTTTTCTTCGCCAGTTATCTCATGCGCAATGAGGATGAGATCAATGATCCTAAGTTTATTGTCAAGACAGCGATCCTAGCAGCCATTCCTTTGGCACTGATCGTCAAGGAGCCGGATCTTTCAACGACGATCGTTACCTTTTTGATCATCGCATCCCTTATGTTTGTGACCGGGCTGAGTTATAAGTTGGTCGGCATTGTACTGGGGATCACGATACCTGCCATTGCTATTTTGCTTTTAGTCATTGTAAATGAGGGAAGTTCCATCTTACAGGGCTACCAGAGCCTTCGTATCTTGGCATGGCTGAAGCCGGAGGAATATCCGGAGACAGCTTACCAACAGCAGAATTCTATCATGGCGATCGGATCCGGTCAGTTTTTTGGCAAGGGACTATACAATAACAGTGTAGACTCTGTCAAGAACGGTAATTATATTTCGGAGCCCCATACCGACTTTATCTTTTCGGTTGCCGGTGAGGAAATGGGATTTTTGGGATCTGTTTTGATCGTTTTATTATTGCTTTTTATCGTATATGAATGCATCCAGACGGCAAAGGTGGCAAAAGATCTTTCCGGCAAGTTGATATGCTCGGGTATGGCTGCCCTGGTGGGCTTCCAGTCTTTTGTCAATATCTGCGTTGTTACGGGGCTTTTCCCGAATACCGGTTTACCACTGCCTTTTGTCAGTTATGGATTGACATCCCTGGTGACCATGTATTTTGGTATGGGATTTGTATTAAATGTTGGATTACAAGCGAAAAAATATTAAATTAGGGGGATTTGCATTATGAACATCGGTTTAGTAGCACATGATTCAAAGAAAAAATTAATGCAGAACTTTTGTATTGCTTATCGTGGGATTTTATCCAAAAATGACCTGTTTGCCACAGGCACGACCGGAAGATTGATTGAAGAGGTGACCAATCTTTCCGTACATAAATATCTGGCAGGGCATCTGGGAGGCACCCAGCAGTTAGCCGCACAGATCGAGCACAATGAGATTGACCTTGTGATCTTTCTGCGCGATCCGCTCACTGCCAAATCCCATGAGCCGGATGTCAATACGATTGCACGTTGTTGCGATGCCAACAATATTCCATTGGCAACGAATCTTGCGACTGCGGAACTTCTAATCAAATCCTTAGATAGAGGAGATCTTGAGTGGCGTGAAATGTATCGGTAAAATCCTTTCTGTATTGTTAGTTGCCTCTCTGGGACTGGGGCTTGTTTCCTGTGGCAAGGAGACTGCGGATCAGACTTCTTATGACCTGGAGACGACATCTTATCAATATGGGATCACAAAGGTCAATAATATATCGGATGTATCTTTTTATGGCAGCGATCTGTGTGTGACAGATCAGGACAACTTCGGGATCGATCAGGTGGATTCCCAGGTTGCCGGAGCCGGAGGGGTCTTTAATCTGGCGACCGGACAGTGTACATACGGACAGAATCTGTTCGGTAAAATGTATCCGGCGAGTACCACCAAGATACTGACCTGTCTGGTGGCGATCGAGCAGGCAGATCTGGATACGCAGGTCACGGTCAGTGCCCATGCAGCCGATCAGACATCAGATTCTTCGGTAGCCAACCTGGCGGCAGGGGATGTCATGACGCTGAAAGATCTTTTGTATGGTCTGATGCTCCGTAGCGGTAATGATGCCGCTATCGCTATTGCAGAGACGATCGGTGGCAGCGAAGAAGGCTTTGCCAAATTGATGAATGAAAAAGCGGCCGCACTTGGGGCAACACATTCCCATTTTGTGACACCACACGGTCTGCATGAGGATGATCACTATACGACTGTCTATGATATGTATCTGATCTTTCAGGCGGCAGTGCAGAATGAGACCTTTTTGCAGATCATCAGTACGCCGTCTTATGATGTCTCCTATACCGGAGCAGATGGTCAGGCAAAATCACAGACCTGGGTTTCAACCAACCGCTATCTAAACGGCAAGGAGAGTGCACCGGCAGGATTTACCGTGGTCGGCGGCAAGACCGGTACGACTTATGAAGCCGGCTATTGTCTGGTCCTATACTCTTATAACGACCAGAACCAGCCGATCATTTCCATCGTATATAATTCAGATTGTACGCTGAATTTATATTATCTCATGAATGAATTGTTATATACATTCGGAGAAGCACCATCGTAAAGCACAGATAAGGAGTGGACGCTATGGTAGAGATTATTGTTGGAGAAAAGGGAACAGGCAAGACAAAGCACATGTTGGAACGTGTCAATCAGGAGATCAAAACGGTACAGGGGACACTGGTTTACATTGATAAGAGTCCAAAATATATGTACCAGTTGGATTCTCGCGTGCGTATGATCAACATGCCGGACTATCCGATCAATGATACGGATGAACTGATCGGTTTTTTATGTGGTGTGATCTCGCAGAACAACAGCATTGAGAAGATCTTTATCGACAGTTTCCTCACACTGGCATACATTGACACCTCTGAGGGACTTCGACTGGCAATCGACAAATTATCTGTGATCAGCGAGACCTTCCATGTGAATTTTGTTCTCAGCATTTCACAAAAAGAGGAAAAATTGCCGGAAGAATTAAATGCAAAGATCTGTTTATCACTTTAGATTAAGGTATCAAAAAAAGGTGTTCGTTATATGAGAACACCTTTTTACATGATAAAAGATTAGTTGGATCGGATTCTGCCATAAGCGCTGATCATGTATAGCCCGCTCAGACCGACAAGGGCATATATGATACGCGACAGCCATGACATATTGCCAAAGATAAAGGCTACGAGGTCAAATTGGAAGAAACCGATAAGCCCCCAGTTGATTGCACCGATGATTACAAGAGTGAGTAATGTATAATCTAAACCTTTCATGATAACCTCCTTTTTAGATAGTATGGGAATATGAAAGCACCTTTATACATACCAAGGAGCAGTTTGTTGAAAAGAAATGATAATATTATAAAATTTCATAAGCAGATACAGATCAATATCGGACTGATCATTTTTGGTATTATCTTTATTTATGTACTTTTCCATATTTTCAGTTATATGACTTCGGATAATATCACGGTCTACGAGGTACAGGAAGGTACGATCGCCCAGAATTATACCTATCAGGCGCTGGCGATCCGCCAGGAGCAGGTCGTCAATGCGGACAATTCCGGCGATATTTTTTATTATGCATCCAATCTGGACCAGGTAGGCGTCAAGTCCAATATCTACTCCATTGATACTTCGGGAGAGATCACAAAGCAGTTAAAGAGCCATGCTGCGGATACGACGGCACTGACGGATAATGATATGACCCGCCTGCAAAAGCAGATCGGTGATTTTGTCTACGATTATGACAGCAACCAGTTTCAGAAGGTCTATTCCTTTAAGTCAGACCTTTCTTCCAATCTGCAACAGTATTACAGTAATAGTCTGATGACAGAGATCGCGCCGCAGATCGAACAGGCGACACAGGAAGGAAAATTTTCCATTTATACGGCACCGACATCCGGTGTGGTCGTCTATCAGACCGATGGCTATGAGGGGCTGACACTGGATCAGGTCACATCAGAATCGTTTGATATCGGCAATCTTTCCGTGACCAATCTAAAGACGCAGGAGAGCGTGGAAGCGGGCAAGCCGGCATATAAACTCATCACGTCCGACGATTGGAACCTGGTCATGCCGATCGATGAAAATCTGGTCAAGACCATTCAGGACGATGAAATGGAATATATCGAGATCCGTTTTGCCGCGGACAATGCAACGACTTGGGCAGCATGCAGTATCACGGAAAAAGCGGGGGATTATTATCTGGTCCTCAGTCTGGATGATAGTGTTGCCCGTTATGGGGATTCCCGCTTTATATCGATCGAACTTTTGTTAAATGAAGAGTCAGGACTCAAGATACCAAACAGTGCCATCGTGGAAAAAGAGTTTTTCACGGTTCCGAAATCTTATTTCTTTATGGGAAATGATTCCGATGCATCGGGTCTGATGGTGCGGGATAAGAAGGGCGATTCGCAGTTCGTGGCACCAACGATCTATTATGAGACAGATGATTATTACTATATCGATTCTGAGGATGTCAAAAAGGATGCTGTGATCTTAAAACCGGATTCACAGGAGACTTATACCATTGGTTCCGAGACGGCATCTTTACAGGGGGTATATAATATCAATAAGGGCTATGCGGTATTTAAGCAGATCAATATCCTATACCAGAATGAGGATTATGCCATTATCAGTACCGGCACGACCTATGGACTTTCCCTGTACGATCATATCGCCTTGCAGGGAGATCTTGTTAAAGAAAATCAGATCATTCGTTGATCTTATACATTTAGATTGAGGAGGAAAGCAAAATGTTAAAGGATAATCTAAAAGAAGTACAAATGCGCGTGGAAGCGGCATGTAAAAGAGCAGGACGCCATACCGGTGAGATCACACTGATCGCTGTCAGCAAGACCAAACCGGTAGAGGATCTACAGGAGATCTATGATGCCGGCGCACGCGATTTTGGCGAAAATAAAGTACAGGAATTATGTGCTAAGATGGAAGTCATGCCACAGGATATCAAGTGGCATATGATCGGTCATCTGCAACGCAATAAGGTCAAATACATTGTAGGAAATGTAGCCCTGATCCATTCGGTCGACAGTTTCCGCCTGGCAGAGGAGATCAATATCCAGGCAAAGAAGAAGGGGATTGTGGTACCGATCCTGGTAGAGGTCAATATCGCAGAGGAAGAAAGCAAGTTTGGTGTTACCAGAGAAGATGCCATGGAATTAGTCAGACAGATCGCCACACTGGATGCGATCGAGATCAAGGGACTTATGACCATAGCACCATATGTTGTAGATGCAGAGAAAAATCGCCCTTATTTTCGCAAAATAAAGGAGTTATCTGTTGACATAGCAAAACAAAACATTGATAATGTATCTATGGATATTCTGTCTATGGGAATGACGGGTGACTTTGAAGTTGCGATCGAAGAGGGAGCGACCATGGTACGCGTCGGGACAGGAATCTTTGGCAAAAGAAATTATCAAAATACCTAAAGGATATTAGTTAAGGAGAGATAAATCATGGCTTTTTTTGATCGTATGCTCGATGTGATGAAATTAGGCGAGGATGAAGATGATTACTACGACGATGATGAAATGTATGATGACGACGATTATGATGATTACGATGATGACGACGATCATTCTATCTTCCATTTGTTCGGTAAGAAAGACGATGACGAGGATGATGAAGAAGATGAACAGCCGCGGGTAGTCAAGGCAAAGCCGGTAGTTAGCGTCAAGGAAAAACCGGCAGTCAAGGCTTCGTCAAAGATCACACCAATGCGCTCTAGCAGAAAGGGTAATAGTACAAATATGGAAGTATGTGTTATAAAGCCGTCTTCATTTGAAGATGCAAGAGAAATATCCGAAACATTATTGGCAGATCGTACCGTGATCTTAAACATGGAGGGCCTGGATCTTGGACTTGCCCAGCGTATCATTGACTTTACCTCAGGATGTTGCTATGCGATCGATGGCAACCTGCAAAAGGTGAGCAATTATATCTTTATCATTACACCGGCAGCCGTTGATATTTCGGGTGATCTACAGGGAATCGTGGATGCCTTTGACTTTTCCGGCATTCAGACAGGATTTTAGATCATGAGCAAAAATGATAATCCGGATGAGATCCTACATCGTTTTTTAGATCTTGCCAGCCAGGCAGACCGAAAGGGGATTGTATTATTTAGTAATTTCCTCAATATGTATGAAATTAACCTTTTACATCAGAATGAGCATCTTTTCTATACCAGATTCTCATTATATGGAGGTTATCAGGAAGCAGAGCGTCAGATGGTAGCATTCCAGCCTGATGCTCTTTATTATAATTGGGAATATCCGATCTCCTGTGTGCAGGTAGAGCCTTTGAACCATCGCTTTTCCGAGGATCTGTCTCATAGGGATATCTTAGGGGCTCTGATGCATCTAGGGATCGACCGGTCTTTGATCGGAGATATCCTCATCCAGGATAAGTCTGCCTATATTTTTTGTGTAGAGAAGATGGCTGATTTTATCGCAGATGAGTTATACAGGATCAAACACACCCAGGTCATGACACGGCGCATAGAGCCTGTAGATCTGCACATTGAGATGCAATATCGCAAGGAGGATGGTTTTATTGCTTCTAATCGTCTGGATGCCTTTGTGGCACAGGCATGCAGATTGTCACGGGCGCAGGCAGCACAATTTATCCTTGGCGAGAATGTCTTTATCAATGGTGCGCTTGTGACCAATCATAATCAGGGCTTAGCAGAAGGGGATATCGTTTCCCTGCGTGGTTATGGTAAATTGCGGTTTGAGTCATTTTTAAACACGACAAAAAAGGGCAGAATCCATATCGAGTATGCCTGGTATGTATAAAAAGGAGAGACAGATATGGCACGACAGGTTCAGGTAAATTATGAAGATAAACCCTGCTACAAGATCATTTTAGATCATTCTTTTGCTGGATTTTTGGCTGCATTAGAGCAGGAAGACATTGCCAGAGATAGAAAAATATGCATTGTCACGGATTCAAACGTGGCAAAACTATACTTAAATGAAGTGACAGAAATCTGCAAAAATGCATTTTTGGTCGTCGAACACTTTATTTTTGATGCTGGCGAAGCCTCTAAAAATATGGCTACTGTAGAGAAATTATATGAACATTTAATAAAGAACCACTTTGACCGCAAGGATTTGCTCTTGGCTTTGGGCGGTGGTGTGGTAGGAGATCTGACCGGCTTTGCAGCCGCTACTTATTTGCGCGGTATTGATTTTATCCAGATGCCGACGACCCTGCTTTCACAGGTAGACAGCAGTATCGGTGGAAAGACCGGCGTGGATTTTTTACACTATAAAAATATGGTCGGTGCTTTTTATATGCCACGCATGGTCTATATCAATATCCACAGCCTCTTGTCTCTGCCTGACTTGCAATTTGCTTCCGGGATGGGAGAGATCATCAAACATGGGCTGATCCGGGATGCTTCTTATTATCAGTGGCTCAAAGATCATCAGGCTGCCATTCAGGCACATGATGAGGATGTTTTGGAAGTCATGGTCTATGGTTCTTGCCTGATCAAGAAAAATGTGGTCGAGACGGATCCAAAAGAACAGGGCATACGTGCCTATCTGAATTTTGGACATACCATAGGACATGCCATTGAAAAGATGTCTGATTTTTCTTTATACCACGGGCAATGCGTAGCAATCGGCATGCACAGTGGGGCATATCTGTCTTTTCAGCGGGGACATATTACAAAAGACCAGTATGCGGATATCCTGGCGATGATCCGGGGCTTTGGTCTGCCGGTCAGTGTGTCCGGCTATGATGCAGAGGAGATCCTTGCCAACACCAAGTCGGATAAAAAGATGGTGGGCGGTAAGATCAAATTTGTTGTATTGGAGAACATCGGGCAGGCAGCCATCGATATGACCTTTAGTGATCAGGAATTATTAGAAGGTATTCGGGTTCTGCTCGCAGATGAATGAGGTAACAAGATGAAAAGATCACTCACAAAAAAATATATTTTGACACTGATCGGATCTGCCTTGCTGGTATTTTTGGACCAGTGGACAAAACACCTGGCTGTCAGCAATTTGATGGGGCAGAAGGATATCATATTGATCCCCGGCGTATTACAGTTGCATTATCTGGAAAATACCGGAGCCGCCTTTTCTATTATGGAGAATAAGACGATCTTCTTTTGTATCATAACGCCGATCTTATGCGCCCTTATGATCTATCTCTTTATCAAATTGCCGGTCAAAAAAGAATACCGGTCTTTGCGGCTGATCTTAGTATTTTTACTGGCGGGAGCCATCGGCAATTTTATTGACCGGATTGCTTATCATTATGTGGTTGATTTTATTTATTTTTCACTGATCAATTTTCCGGTCTTTAATGTGGCGGATATCTATGTGACCTGTGGCGTGATCTGTCTTTTCCTTTTGATCCTTTTTGTTTATTCAGATAAGGAATTCGATGAGATTTCTGCCGCAGTGCTTGGTCGGAAAAAGGAGCAAAAGTAATTATGGCAGAATACCATGTGACAGAGCAAGATCAAGGCATGCGCATCGATCAATTTTTATGTCAGTGCCAGCCGGACACTTCCAGAAGTGCCATACAAAAATGGATCAAGGATGGCAATGTTCTTGTTAATGAAAAAAGCATCAAGGCAAATTACCGCGTCAGTCAAGGCGATGCGATCGCATGTTTTGTGCCGGAGCCTGTGGAAGTTTCCATCCAGCCCCAGGATATTCCTTTGGATATTTTATATGAAGATAATGACCTTCTGATCGTTAATAAGCCAAAGGGCATGGTCGTGCATCCTGCACCGGGACATCCGGACAGCACCCTGGTCAATGCGGTTATGTACCATTGTAAGGATTCCCTGTCCGGTATCAACGGAGAGATCCGCCCGGGCATTGTTCATCGTATAGATCAGGATACGACAGGATCTCTGATCGTATGTAAAAATGATAATGCGCACATTAAGATCGCGGAACAGATCAAGGTGCATTCGATCAACCGTATTTACCGGGGAATCGTGATCGGGCATCCTGCAGAGGAGGAAGGACTGATACATGCACCGATCGGACGCAATCCCAATGATCGAAAGAAAATGGCGATCAATGAGAAGAACGGAAAAGATGCCATCACGCATTATCGCCTGCTCAAGCGTTTTAAAGATTATTCCTATATGGAATTTAAGTTAGAAACCGGACGGACCCATCAGATCCGTGTGCATATGGCATCCATCGGACATCCTTTATTGGGGGACATCCTTTATGGTCCAAAGAAATGTCCTTATAAATTACAGGGACAGACACTGCATGCCGCAGTCATTGGCTTTGTGCATCCGACCAGCGGGGAATATCTGGAGGTCGAGGCACCACTGCCGGAGTATTTCAAACATTTACTGGATATATTGCCGGAATAGAAGGCAGATTTTGATAAGAAAAAGGACATTGGTTCTTGTGTAGTGGAATCTACATAAGAGACAATGTCCTTTTTTATGTGATAGGAAATTCCGCTGAATTCCCTATCACATAAAAGGCACTAACGTGCCAATGATACGCAAAAACTAGAAGAAACGGAAGACACCAAATACTACACCGAGGATCTGACAATCCGGAACGATGATAGGATCCATGTTGTCGTTTTCCGGCTGCAGGCGAATGTGTCCATCTTCTTTATAGAAAGTCTTTACCGTAGCAGAATCATCCACCAGGGCTGCAACCATATCTCCATTGGAAGCATGGTTTTGCTGTTTGACAAGGATAACGTCACCATCACAGATGCCGGCATTGATCATGCTTTCTCCCTTGACGCGGAGCATAAAAGTATCCTGATTTGGCATATATTCCGCAGGAATCGGAAAATAATTCTCGATATTCTGAATGGCTAAAAGCGGCTGTCCGGCTGCAATAGAACCGATGATCGGCACATTGACCATCTCACGCCGGGTCAGGTTAAAACTGTCATCCACGATCTCGATCGCACGCGGTTTGGAAGGGTCTCTGCGGATATAGCCGTTCTTTTCTAAGGATTCCAAGTGAGAGTGGATAGAAGATGTAGACTTTAAATGTACTGCATCACATAATTCTCTGACGGTAGGCGGATAGCCTCTATTTAAGATCTCCTGCTTGATGTATTCTAAGATTTCACGCTGTTTTGGTGTAATGCGTCCGTATTCCATAGAAAACTCCCTTCGTAAACAAATAGATAAATGATTTATTCAGATTATAGCATAGGAATCTATAAAAAGCAAACATACATTCCGAAAATTTGTTCGAAAAAGTTCTTGACAAACATCTGTTCGCGTTGTATTCTAATACCAGAACAAAGGTTCGTTCTGATACATTTTGAGAAAGAGGATGAGAGATATGACAAAGAGAATCCAGCAGCAACGTATTTTATTTTATCTGTTGATGGCGATCGCTATTATGGTTACCGTTATCTGTGTTTTTGCTATGACATCCAATGCCAAGCAGGATCACAACATGTACAAGTATTATACCAGCGTCCAGGTAGAGGATGGAGATTCTCTTTGGTCTATCGCTGAGGAGTACTCTGACTTAGATACTTATGCATCCTATACCGATTATATTGACGAGGTAAAGCAGATCAACCATATCTCCGGGGATGACATTCACGCAGGAGAGTACCTGACGATCCCGTATTATTCGGCACAAGTACAGTAGTTTGCTTGTCTTTTCCCACTATTACCAGTATAATATAGATTGTAGTTAGATTATATTTATCTACAGGATAGAGGGAGAATTTGAATTTATGTTACGATTTATTTTAGTGGTACTTGCCAATGTCAAACGTGGACCATATCTGATCCCCAAGATGCGCAAGATGTTCCGCCATCCGGAGCGTTATTCCGAGCAGGTACGTTATGCATTTGCGCAGAAATTGATCGATTATATGAAGGCTTCCGGCAAGATCAAGACAGAGGTCTATGGTACGGAGAATTTGCCCTTGGAGGGCGGTTATGTGATGTATCCCAACCATCAGGGCAAGTATGATGCACTGGGTATCATTTACGCCCACAAGCAGCCCTGTTCCTTTGTCATGGAC
>CAVGHS010000001.1:0-76799 GCA_963629085.1 bacterium | reverse complement strand
GTCTCTTGGGTGCTATAGCAGATGACCTGATCCGATAAGACTGCCGATTTACGAAACTCCACATAAATCTGGCTTATCTTTTGTCCACGCGGCAGACATTCACGCGCCGCCTCGACATAATGGGCATTGTTCATATGATGGTTGGTATCCAGATGTAACTTTGTCACTGTAAAATCGTAGACTCTCGTCATAGCATCGGGCAACTTTCGCTTACGCAGATTCCACGCCCCCTCTAACTGCGGATCTATCGTATAGGCTGCCAGCATTTCCTGTGGAAGCCGTACCGGCGATAATTTATCCAGATCCATAAGGATCCACAAGGAGTCGGCTTCGACATATACCTGTCCCGCCTGATCCTCGATCGTAAAGTTACGATATCCCAGCATACCGCGGAAACGATACGGCCAGGTCTTGACCACGATCTGCTCGCCCACCATAGGCATCTCTTTTAATAATTTGATCTGATAGGATGTCACAAACCAGCCAATATGATGTTCTGCCAGATAGGATAATCCAATCCCCAGATCTTCCGCCTGCATGGTACAGCAATCCTGCAAATAATTCATAATGCCTGACACAGACAATCTGCCTTTTTCATCTGCCTCACTATATCTTACCCGGCTATGTAATGCATACATTTTATTTTTATCCTCTCATAGTTTGTATTCTTTTAACAACTGTTCGCAGTAGTCCTCGTCAGACATACTACGGTTCAGATCCTCCATACGATCATCTGCAAGCAGACGTTGCGTTAATTGCCTGATACAATCCATACCGCGTTTTTCGCCAATCGCAATACCACGTGCTTCTCCATCCTCAAATCCATCTTCATAGGTATCTTTCAGATGTTTTTCCTGATCATATTCAAACAAACACATACGCAATACCTCCGCCTTGTTCTTCCGCAGAAAATCCGCTAAGACTCCCTGCTCGATACACTCATTGATCGCCAATTCGACCGCTTCTATATGTCCATAGTCTTTTTCATACTTTCTGACCGTATCCACAAAGATAGCATACTGAGCAAGGGTCGGGCTTTTCTCCATCAAAGATACATTCTTGCCATAATTGATATTGATAACCTGAACCTTTAGGTCTAAAGCGATGTCATCCGGATCTTCCACATGCTCGTAGGCATCAGAAAGCCGCATGACCGACCGCTCCGGCAAATCTTCTATTCCATTATAAAATACCACAAACTGCGGCGAAGGTAAATGTATCTTTTTTGAGCCATAGATATTTTTGCCATATACCACACAGAAATGCAATAAAATAATTCTAAATTTTTATAAACAAATCTTCACATAAAAAAGAAGCCCAGAAACAACATAGTAAAAATGCTGTTTCTGGGATTCCTATCTTTTATCATTTATGGTGTTGTATTCGACGTTGTGCCGCCTCCCGACGCCCCACCGGAGGAACCGCCCGAACTGCTGCCGGAACTACTGTCTCCCCCAGATGTGTCTGTCTGTGATTTATTGTCGGTAATGGTGCCCTCTACCGTCGGCTTGACGCTTCCATCACTGGCAGAACCGTCACCTGTACTGCTGCCGGCAGATGTATGCACGCTGCATACCGTATTCAAGGCTTCTTCGGTGATCAGATACGGTCCATCCTCCGTCTCCGCCGTACCGCCGATAATGAACACGGTCGGCACACGATTTTCAGCCGGACAATACTCTCCGGCGATCTGACCGGATGCAGAACAAATGTCTAACTTGACATGATGGTCACAAGTCTCTGTCGGTACCGAATCCTTATCGAAATACTCGGTATAGACCATAGAGCCTCTCGGATCCGCATCACAGACACCCTCGATTGCCAGTTTACCTGACTTCTTGCATACCTGTGCCGTCACAATACCGGATGGCTGTGTAAACTCCTTACGAGGCAGGTTTTCATGGATACGCTGCATTACGGAATGCCAGATCAATTTAGCGTATGCCGTATAGGTCTGCTCCGTATTGTCATCATAACCGCCCCAGACTGCCGCCGTATAATATGGTGTGTACCCTGCAAATACCGTATCGCGGTTCTTTGTTGTTGTTCCGGTCTTTGCTGCCGTCGGCATATTGGAAAGTCCTGCACCGGAACCTGTACCGGATGTGATAACATCCTGCATGGCATTGGTCAAAAGCCATGCTGTCGTATCCTTTAAGACTTCCTTGGATGTATTCTGTGTATTATCCAGGATCACATTGCCGTTATGATCCAAAACCTGTGTATAGAATACCGGCTCGTTGTAATCCCCGCCGTTGGCGATCGTCGCATAAGATGCCGTAAGTTCCAGATCTGTAACACCATTGGTAAGACCGCCCAAGCATAAGGTCTGGTTGTTGTCTCCCGGCTCCAGAGTGGAAATGCCAAGTGCCTCTGCATATTCAAAGCCAAGTCCGGTACCGATCTGGGTCAGATTCTTGACTGTCACGACATTCATGGAAGATATGATGGCATCACGGATCGTGGTAAAGCCGCGATAACGATTGTCGTAGTTGTGCAGCGGTGTGCCGTTCGCATAACTGGTCGGTGCATCATCCTGTACACTTGCAAGGGTCAATCCACCGGCATCCAGCGCTGCAGCATAGCAGCCGATGATCTTAAAGCAGGATCCCGGCTGACGTGTGATATTGGTTGCTCGGTTCAAAGTCTTGCTGGCCGTCTTATCGCCTCTGCCACCTACCAAGGCAACCACATGTCCGGTCGCCTGGTCGATCACGGAAATAGCAGCCTGCGGCTGTAAGGTATAGGTGATCGTCTCGCCACCTTCCGCAATGGTATCTCCTTCTTCCATGATCTCAGACTTGTACTGTTCGATCGCCTGATCGCATTCTTCCTGAGAAGAGAAGTTGATATCATAATTCGGATTCTGTGCCTGATAATAAGTCAGCATGGTCTGCTCACTGTAGTTCTGATAAGTGCCATCCTTTTTCGTCACCGTCAGGCGGTAAGAGAAAGAATACAACACATGATCCGAATAGTTGGCATTGTTGTTGACCTCTTCCTCGCAGATAGTCTGGATGTTGCTATCCTGCGTAGAATTGATGGTCAGACCGCCACTATAAAGCATCTGATAAGCCTGTGCCTCGGTATAGCCCTTTTGGTCTACCAGATCATTGACCACTTCATCCGTCAACGCATCCACAAAATAAGAAGTGCTTGCGCTGGATTCATTCTGTGCATTCACAATCTGGATACGATCATAGAGATTGTCATCCAAGGCTTCATCGTATTCTGACTGGTCGATATAGCCCAGATCCAACATCTTTTTGAGGACTTTTTTACGTCTGGACGCATTGTCCTTTGGATTGGTGATCGGATTGTACTTGGACGGATTCTGCGTGATCGCTGCGATCGCCGCATCCTCGGACAGGGTCAGTTCGGAAACAGACTTGTTGAAATAACGCTCTGATGCCGCCTCAACCCCAAGGGTGTTCTGTCCTAAGTTGATCGTGTTCAAATAATTTTCCAGGATGGTATCCTTGTCCTCTACCTTTTCCAACTGGACTGCCAGATACTGCTCCTGAATCTTACGATTGACACTGTCTAGGAGTGTATCCTCCTTGGTCCAGGTCGTAAAATAGTTGTTCTTCAGCAACTGCTGCGTGATGGTCGATGCACCCTGCATCTTCTCGCCACCACTGATGATACCCGTAAAGCCTGCACGGATAATACCACGCAGATCGATACCATTGTGCTTGTAGAATCGCTCATCCTCGATCGCTACAAAAGCATACTGCAAATCCTTTGGGATCTCATCGATCGTCACATAGGTACGATTGGAGCCGGATGCTGCCAGCGTCTCGATCTCATTTCCCACCGAATCCAAGACTGTCGTGGAAAATCCATTTGGGGAAATATTGACCTCTGAAATATCCGGACACGCTTTGATCAATTTGACCGCATACAGACCGCCTGCCACAAGGCCGACAGCGATGATGCAGAGGATACAGACCAAAAGGGTCTTGATAAAAGTGATACCGAATCTCTTTTTATTTTTGGCACGTTTGCTCGAAAGTTTAGCGCTTTGCTTTTGTGCACTTTTTTTACCGTAGTTCATATCGTTCTCCTTTACTTACCACGCCTGTCCCAAACTATATACAGGCGAGGGTATTGATCAGAATTTAAACAAACCTTCTTTATTATACCAAAAACTTCATATATAATAAAGAAAAATGTATGGGAGAGACAGTCAT
Source organism: bacterium (assembly GCA_963629085.1). GTDB lineage: Bacteria > Bacillota > Clostridia > Lachnospirales > Lachnospiraceae > Pararoseburia. Next base: position 72,606 of record CAVGHS010000001.1, on the reverse strand, counting down.
GGCAGAATGCACGAAAATATTATATCAGGGCGGCGTGGGCGAGATCGTTGAAAAAAAATCCCGTTTTATCGCAAATGTCGCGCCTGTTGCAACGGAAGAAGAGGCACTGGATTTCATTGCCGCCAAGAAAAAGGAATACTGGGATGCACGGCATAACTGCTATGCTTATATCATTGGCAGCAAACAGGAAATTATGCGTTGTTCCGATGACGGCGAACCGGCGCAGACCGCCGGACGGCCTATGCTCGATGTGCTTCTTTCCGCCTCTGTCTACAATATCGTTGTCGTTGTGACCAGATATTTCGGCGGTGTCCTACTGGGCACCGGTGGCTTGGTGCGCGCTTATCAGGGAGCCACCAAGGCAGGCTTGGATGCCAGCGTCCTGGTCGAACAGCGTCTCGGGCGCGAACTTACCATCACCAGCGACTACAATGCCTACGGCAAGATCGACTATCTGCTGCGTCAACACCAAGTACCTGTTTCAACCAGCGAATTTGCTGCGGACGTCCGTCTGGAAGTCGTTGTTGATGCCGGTCTTTACGAAAGCCTGCCGACTGAGATTGCCAATGCAACCAACGGAAATGCCCATCTTTCCTGGGGTTCCCACGTCCGCTATGGCTACGATGCAGAAAAAATTATAATTTTTGAAAAAAAGGCTTGATTTTTCTTTTCACCTTCTATATAATGTTCATTGTTGAGTTGCTGTTAGACAAGTCGCTCATACAATATAATGGCCCATCGCCAAATGGTAAGGCAACGGACTCTGACTCCGTCATTTCAAGGTTCGAATCCTTGTGGGCCAGTTTCAAGAACTTCTTTACGAAGTTCTTTTTTTATTTCCATTTTTCATATACAAGGGCATAAAAAAACGGATACGATCGGAATAGACACATTCCTCTCGATCCGTCTTTTTCTATAAGATCTTTTATACCTCGAAGATCAGATCACCATATGAAGGCATTGGCCATGCTTCCTTGTCTACCAGCATTTCCAACTGATCGACCGGCGCACGCAATTCTTCCATTGCCTTGAATACCTGATCATGATAGAACCTGGCTCTGGATTCATTCTCCTCCATGGTAAGTCCCTCTGCAACTACTTCCTGTAACTTGGCAAGTGCCACCTTAGTATCAGCCAGCAAGTCAGAAACCTCTACCAGAAGTTCGGTCTGTACACTGACATCCGCATCGCAGGCAGCCTTGATCGTGTTGATGGAAGTACCAAGTTCTGTTGCATACTTGATGACTGCAGGAATGATCTGCTTGCCGGCAATATCGATCATGGTCTTAGCCTCGATATTGATCTCCTTTGCATAAAGTTCGTACTCGACTTCTGCACGGGATTCCAATTCTGCCTTGGTAAATACGCCAAAACGCTCAAACAGGGCTATTGCCTTGTCTGTGGTAAGTGCCGGGATTGCCTCTACCATAGACTTGATATTTGGAAGTCCACGTCTTTCAGCCTCCTCTACCCAGGCATCCGAATAACCGTTGCCGTTAAATACGATGCGCTGGTGGTCTGTCATCAACTGCTTGATCAGATCATGTACTGCGAGATCAAAATCATCTGCCTTCTCTAAGATATCGCAGGCATCCGCAAATGCTTCTGCAATGATGGTATTCAGTACGATATTCGGCTCGCCCACAGAATCCTGGGAACCGACCATACGGAACTCAAATTTATTTCCTGTAAAGGCAAACGGTGATGTACGGTTACGATCCGTAGCATCTTTCATAAAATCCGGTAAAGTCTTAACACCTGTTTCCAACTTGACACCGGAAATCGAATGTGTTGCCGCTCCGGTATCGATCAACTGCGTCAATACGTCCTGCAACTGCTCGCCCAGATATACAGAGATAATGGCAGGTGGTGCCTCGTTTGCTCCCAATCTGTGATCATTTCCTACATCCGCAGCAGACTCACGCAAAAGATCTGCATGCTCATCTACCGCACGCAGGATACATGCCAGAACCAGCAAAAACTGGATATTGTCATGCGGAGTCTTGCCCGGTTCCAAAAGGTTGATACCGTCATCGGTAACCAGTGACCAGTTATTGTGCTTACCGGAACCATTGACGCCCGCAAACGGCTTCTCATGAAGCAGGCACTGTAAACCGTTACGTCCGGCTACCTTTTTCAAAGTCTCCATAATGAGCTGGTTGTGATCCACTGCCACATTTGCCTCGGCATAGATTGGTGCCAGTTCGTGCTGTGCCGGTGCCACCTCATTGTGCTGGGTCTTGGAAGATACACCCAATTTCCACAATTCAATATTGACATCACGCATATAAGCAGCGATACGCTCACGGATAGCGCCAAAATAATGGTCGTCCATTTCCTGTCCCTTTGGCGGCATAGCACCAAAAAGGGTACGTCCGGTGTAGACCAGATCCTTACGCTGTAAATACTTGGCGCGGTCTACGATAAAGTATTCCTGCTCTGCACCAACCGATGGCATAACTCTCTGTGAAGTGGTATTGCCAAACAAACGGAGCAGACGGACAGACTGCTTGGAAACAGCTTCCATGGAACGAAGAAGCGGTGTCTTCTGATCCAGAGCCTCGCCTGTATAAGAACAAAATGCAGTCGGGATACAAAGAGTAGCACCTGCGGCATCCTGTCTGACAAAAGCCGGAGAAGTACAATCCCATGCTGTATAACCACGCGCCTCAAAAGTAGCACGCAGACCGCCGGATGGGAACGAAGAAGCATCCGGTTCGCCCTTGATGAGTTCCTTTCCGGAAAAACTCATAAGTACCTTGCCGTTGGACATCGGCGCACTGATAAAAGAATCATGCTTTTCTGCTGTCACACCGGTAAGTGGCTGGAACCAATGGGTAAAGTGTGTTGCACCCTTTTCAATCGCCCATTCCTTCATCTCATGTGCAACGACATCTGCTGTCTCAGGGTCCAATTCTCTGCCCTGACTGATGACCTCTTTCATCTTCTGATATGTTTTCTTTGGCAGACGCTCATGCATCACAGAATCATTAAAGACATTCTCGCCAAAGATATCAGCAACGTTGAAATATTCCTGTTCTTTCATAATACTTTTCCTTCCTTGTTTCTTTCACTTGTAGCACAACTCTATCAAATATATCATAAAAATCTGATAAATCATACTATTTATAAGCAAAAAGGTGCCCCGCTATGAAAAACACATACGGAACACCTTTGTACCATCAAAAATATTAAGCTCTATTTACAGAACCAAACAGTTCCATCTTCTCTTTTACAGTTGCCTTGATGGCTTCTGTTCCAGGTAAGAGAAGTTTTCTAGGATCAAAGCCCTTGCCTTCCAGATCCTTGCCAGCCTCGATGTATTCTCTTGTTGCTGCTGCAAAAGATAACTGACACTCTGTATTTACATTGATCTTGGCAACACCAAGTGAGATTGCCTTCTTGATCATGTCATCCGGAATACCTGTTCCACCATGAAGAACCAGTGGCATATCTCCTGTCAACTGCTGGATAGCATCCAAAGTCTCAAAACTAAGACCAGCCCAGTTTGCAGGGTACTTACCATGGATATTACCGATACCTGCTGCAAGCATATCAACACCAAGATCAGCGATTGCTTTACATTCCTTAGGATCAGCACATTCACCCATGCCGATAACACCGTCTTCCTCGCCACCGATAGATCCTACTTCGGCTTCGATAGACATTCCCTTGCTATGTGCAAGAGCAACCAACTCTGTTGTCTTTGCAACGTTCTCATCGATTGCATAATGAGAACCATCAAACATAATAGATGAGAAGCCTGCCTCAACACACTTCAAACATCCTTCATAACTACCATGATCCAAATGCAATGCAACCGGAACTGTGATTTCCAATTCCTCGATCATTGCCTTTACCATTGCTGCGACTGTCTTGTACCCGGTCATGTACTTTCCGGCACCCTCAGATACACCTAAGATAACAGGGGAATTTAACTCCTGCGCAGTCAACAATACAGCCTTTGTCCATTCTAAGTTATTGATATTGAACTGACCTACTGCGTAATGTCCAGCCTTAGCCTTGTCCAACATCTCTTTTGCAGATACCAACATAGCGGTTCCTCCATTCTTCTATATAATTTCACTCCATGAGACATTATATCTCAATTTATAAATCTATTCAACAGTAATTTCCATTCCCTGCTTGCAGTCGCTGATGGCTACGACATTGTGGTCACCACCGTACTCACCGTCCAGAGTCCATGCCACCTCTTCGCTGCTGGTCAGTTTTAAGAAGTTGGTCTGGAAAGAATAAACCTGGTTGGAATCCTTGGAAATCCCTGTCAAAAAGCGAACGATATCATTGAGTTCGATCGGGTTCTTCGGTGTCTTGATCAAAGTCACTTCAAACACGCCGTCATCCAAAGCGATATTGCCCGGAATAATTCCTTTAAAGCCGCCTACAGACATAGAATTAGTCACCATACCATAGATAAATTCATCATATAAGACATTGCCGTCATACTCTACCTGCATACGGTAAGACGGAATATCCCAGATCTGCTTGGCTCCCTCTAAAATATAGGCAGCGTGTCCTAACATATTCTTGAGATCCTGACTGGTCTGGTAACTCACCTCAGTAAAGATACCAAAGGCTGCAACATAGACAAAATAATCCTCATTAAATTTGCCCACATCACAAGGGAAAGGTCTTCCCTCCGCAGCAATATGTGCCGCCTGTACCATATCCGATCCAATCCCCAAAGAATTGCCAAAATCATTGGTACTTCCGGCAGGAATATAACCGATCGGCACCGAAATTCCGGATCCCATAACACCGGTAACGACCTCATCTAACGTGCCGTCTCCGCCACTACAGATGATCCTGTCATAATTGCCAGCCTCCGCGCGCGCTTTTTGCACGGCATCACCTGCACTCTGTGTCGTGTAGACCGTCACTTCATATCCGGCTTTTACCATCACATCTATGATGTCTGCGAGATTTTCTTTTATCTTGCCTTTGCCGGAACGCGGATTAAACAAAAATAAAACTCGTTTGCTCATGCTAAAAATCCTACTTTGTCAAAAACTTTTCGATCTCATCGACTGCCTTTGCTTCATCATCGCCCTCTGCATCGATCGTAACGACATCGCCTGCTGTAAGGACTAAACTCATCATTCCCATGATACTCTTGGCATTGACCTTCTTGGTATCCATCTCAAAATAGATACTGCTGGAAAACTGATTTGCCAACTGCACCAGATGAGCGATTGGTGTAGACTCCATGCTGTCTGTCATATTGATTGTTACGTTTTTTCTCACGATTGTTCCTCCTATCCCCTATGCCGGTCTGCGATCTCGCTAATACGTCGCAGGCGGTGATTGACGCCCGACTTTCCAAGTGGCGGATCCAGCAACTGTCCCAGATCCTTGAGCGGCATATCCGGATGTTCCAACCGTACCTCTGCGATCTCTCTGAGACTGTCCGGCAAAGAGCCAAGCCCTCTGGTCTGTTCGATCCACTGGATATCTTCCACCTGTCTGACAGCCGCACTGACTGTCTTTGTGATATTCGCCGTCTCGCAATTCACCTTTCGATTAACAGAATTTCTCATTTCCTTCAGGATCCGGACATTTTCCAGATCCATCAAAGCCACATGGGCTCCCATGACATTTAACATGTCAACAATCTGAGCGCCTTCTTTCAAGTAAACCACGTAATGTCTCTTTCGCTCTACTATCTTTGCATCCACTGCAAAACCCTTCATAATCTCCTGCAACTGCAAAGCCTGTGGGCTTGTCTTACAAACGATTTCAAAGTGGTAATTCTTGTTGGGGTCACTGATGGATCCGGCCGCCAGAAAGGCACCTCGTATAAAGGCGCGACGACAGCAGGTCTGCTGCAACAACAGCCCGTCTACCACATCCATGCGGATGGATACACCATCCTCTCTCTCTTTATACATCTTGACCATGGTCAGGACATCTTTTGCGTCCTGCTCCTCCAAAGAAGCCCCATATTCAGATATATTAGTTGTTTTATCTAATAAAGTAAAGTACTTTTTTTGCACCAGAGGGTTTTCCGATTCCATGGAAAGAAAGGTCTTGTTCCCCTGTGTCAAAAGTTTTCCCTCATGACTGATAATTGCCGCCAATTCCGCCAGTCTGCAATGCCTGCTTCCGTCGATATGCTGGCTCAATTCCTTTTTTACTTCTGCTGAAAAGGACATGGAAACCTCCTACTTCCCACGCAACGCATCTTTTCCGATATCACGGTGTTCGATCTTGACCCCGATCGCATCCTCATCCAGCAAACGCTCATGCAGTTTGTTTGCCAGTGTGACCGAGCGGTGTTTTCCACCGGTACAGCCAATGGCGATCACCAACTGGTTCTTGCCCTCTTTTATGTAATTGGGGATCAAAAACTCGATCATATCTACCAGTTTATCCAAAAAGATATGGGACTCCTCATAGCCCATCACGAACTTCTGGATCTCGATATCATTGCCGGTCTTTGGTCTTAATTCTGCAATATAGTAGGGATTTGGCAAAAAACGCACATCAAAGACCAGATCTGCGTCTGCCGGTATGCCGTACTTAAAGCCAAAGGACATGACCGTCACAAAAAGACTGCGGAAGTCCTCTTCCCGGACAAAGATCTTTTGCAGTTCTTCTTTTAATTCCCGCGTCAGAAGATGGGAAGTGTCAATGATATAATCCGCCTCTTCTTTTAAAAAGCCGATCGCCGCCCGCTCCTTGATGATGCCTGCCTGAATACGCTCCGTTCCGGACAGGGGATGATTACGCCTGGTCTCCTTATAACGCTTGACTAAGACATCATCCTCCGCATCCAGAAAGAGGATGCTGTATTTCTTGCCATCCTGTCTGAGTTCGGATAAGACCGACTGCAAAAGATGTAAGGACTCACCGCTTCGGATGTCGATACCGACCACCAGTTTCTGCTCCTTGGCGGAAGGCTGTTCCGACAAGTCGATAAAACTTTTGAGCAGAGGGATAGGCAGATTGTCCACACAATAGTAGCCCAGATCCTCCAACATCTTGAATGCCGTCGACTTTCCCGCACCGGACATTCCGGTTAATATCAGTAATTTCATGCTTCATCGCCTCCTGCATGTGTCTATGCGACTATGAAAACTTTCCTACAAATCTCACTTCCGGCTCTAAGTGGACACCAAACTCTGCATAGACCCGGTCTGCCACATCCTGCATCAGTTTTTGTACGTCTGCCGCCGTCGCGCCTCCCAGATTGACTACAAAACCACAATGCTTGTCAGAAACTGCGGCGCCACCGACACGATAACCTGCCAGTCCGGCATCCATGATGAGCTTGCCCGCAAAATAGCCCTCCGGCCGCTTAAAGGTCGATCCCGCGCTCGGGTATTCCAATGGCTGCTTTGCCTGTCGTCTGGCTCTGTAATCATCCATCTCTGCCTTGATCTGTCCTGCATCCTGCGGGTGCAGTTTCATGGTAGCCGACAGGACAATGGCACCTTCTTCCATCATACGGCTGTGCCTGTAAGAAAGATCCAGATCTTCTGCCGACCAGTCCTCGATCCTGCCATTCGGGCGCAGGACTCTGACTTCTTGCAGGACATCCTTCATTTCTCCGCCATAAGCGCCGGCATTCATGCATACCGCTCCGCCGATCGTACCCGGGATCCCTGCCGCAAAAGCCAGTCCTCCCAGTCCATGCTCTAAGGCTGCACTGGCTACCTGGGATAAGAGTGCTCCTGCCTCCGCCCGGATCTTATCTCCCTCGACAGTGATGGCGGATGCCTCCTTGCCGAAGGAAAGGACAAGTCCCTCGATCCCCTGGTCTGCCACTAAGACATTGCTGCCATTGCCTAGGATGGTGACCGGGATGACATGTGCCTTGCAATATGCCAGCAGAGGTACAACATCTGCGACCTGTACAGACGCAAAAAGCCCTGCTGGGCCGCCAATCCGAAAAGTGGTATGGCGGCTCATAGGCTCTTTTTCTAAAAAGTTGATATGTGGAAATTCCTTTTTGATTTCCATTCTTTATTTTCCTCCATGGTCAAATAATAAACCGTCAGATATTAATTGTGCAAAAATGCTACATATCCCTTATATGCTTCGTAGAGATCCACCTTGCTGATGATCTCCCATGGTGCGTGCATGTTGAGTACTGCCACACCACTGTCGATGACCTGCATATCCAGATTTCCTAAAATATAGGCGATGGTTCCGCCGCCACCGGCATCTACCTTGCCAAGTTCGGCTGTCTGGAAAGATACATCCGCATCATCCATAACTCTACGCATCTCAGCCATATATTCTGCACTGGCATCATTGGAACCGGACTTACCGCGTGATCCTGTGTACTTATTAAAGACAAGACCTCTGCCAAAGTAAGCCGCATTTTTCTTTTCCATCACAGACGGATAGTTTGGATCATAGGCTGCACTGACATCCGAAGATAAGACCTTGGAATTACGCAATGCCCGGCGCAACAACAACTCAGAAGTCTGACCGGTCAATGCCATGACCTCTGCTACTGTATTTTCAAAGAAACGGGATTCCATACCGGTCGCGCCGACAGATCCGATCTCTTCCTTGTCTACCAAAAGGCAGACACTGGTGTATTCCACATCCGAAACCTCTGCGATCGCCTTGAAAGAAGGATAAGCACATACTCTGTCATCATGACCATAGCCCATGATCATAGAACGGTCAAAACCGTAATCTCTTGCCTTTCCAGCCGGTACGACCTCGATCTCAGCAGACAGGAAATCTTCTTCTTCAATGTCATACTGTTCTGCCAAAATACGAAGGACATTTGCCTTGACACATTCTTTTTCTTCTTTGCTCTCTACCGGAATACTTCCCACAAGCACATTGAGGTCTTCTCCCTCGATCACCTTGGATGCCTTCTTCTCCATCTGCTCTGCGGAAAGATGGATCAAAAGATCGCTGACACCAAATACCGGATCCTCGTCCTTTTCACCAACACATACATTGATGACACTGCCGTCTTTTTTGACGATCACACCATGCAGTGCCAGCGGCAGGGTCACCCACTGATATTTCTTGACTCCACCATAATAGTGGGTATCTAAAAGTGCCATATCGGTATCTTCGTATAATGGATTCTGTTTGAGATCCAGTCTTGGAGAATCGATATGTGCGCCCAAAATACGCATACCATCGGAAAGCGGACGCTTACCGATCACAAAGGCAGCCACCATCTTTTTCTTGTTGATAGCATAGACCTTGTCGCCTGCCTTTAAGGTCTTGCCGGAAGCGATGACATCATCCAGATCTTCAAAACCTGCCTGCTTTGCCTCTGCCTCAAAGAATGCTGCGCACTCTCTTTCGGTCTTATGGTCTGATAAGAACTCGCGGTAGCCGTCTGCGAAATCATAGACTGCCTGACGCTTGTCCTCTTCCTGATATTTTTTCCATGCATTTGCTCTTTCCAAAATAAACACTCCTTACCTTTTATAATATATGCAAAATCTAAGCCTTCATGCCTGTCAAAACTAGTCCTGTCCCTGACTGATATTGTCCTGGACACGGCGATAGAGTTCCTGTGCGGCATTATAGCCCATCTTCTTTTGACGATGGTTGACGGCTGCCGTCTCACAGATCACGGCGAGATTACGTCCCGGGCGGATCGGCAGGGAATGACATACCACATCAATACCTAAGATATTCATATGCTCATCCTCCAGACCCAGACGGTCATAATCGTTTTCTTTCTTCCAATCCTCCAATTTGATGACAAAATCGATCTTCTGGCTCTCCTTGATGCTCTCAACACCAAAGAGGCTCTTGACATCAATAATACCGATACCACGCAGTTCGATCAGATGCTTGGTGATCTTTGGGGCACGTCCCATCAGGGTATGGGCATTGGTCTTTCGGATCTCAACCACATCATCTGCCACCAGACGGTGTCCTCTGCGGATCAACTCTAAAGCAGCCTCGCTCTTTCCGATACCGCTTTCTCCTGTGATCAGAAGTCCCTCGCCATAGACATCGACCAGTACGCCATGGATGGTCGTACATGGTGCCAGAAGTACATTGAGTTCAAAGATCAACTCCGACATAAACTCGGATGTTCCACGCTCGGTTCCAAGGATCGGGATCTTGCGCTCATGGGCAATATCCATCAGCGACTGCTCCGGTACGAAACCACGGCAAAAGATCACACATGGTATATCGTAGGAAAGCAGTTTGCGGTAGATCTCCGCCCGTTCCTCTGCTGTTTTATTGTTCATATATGCGTGCTCGACCATACCGATCATCTGGATCCGGTCTGCCTCGAAGTGCTCATAGAATCCATTCAACTGTAATGCCGGACGGTTGACATCCGCAACGCATACAAAATGCTCCTCCAGATTGAGGTCTTCTGTAAAATTCTTTAATTGCAGTTTTTCTGCAATGATGGAAAGTTTTGCCTGTATTGGTTCCATAGTCCTGCTCCTTTATCGTCAAATCACAATATCATCACTTCTGCTATTGTAACCAACTTTTTCATTTTTGTACAGTAGTCCCCGGCTCACTTCCGTGAAAATACTGATAGAGTTTTTCCGCCGCGCGCATATCCATGGACGGGGTCTCTGCCAGTTCTTCTATGCTGGCATCTCGCATCTGGTCCGCACTGGCATAGCGTTTCATCAGAGCCTTGCGCCTTGCCGGTCCGATGCCCTCCACATCATCCAAGAAACTGTGCACCTGTGACTTGCTGCGCAAAGACCGGTGATACTCAATGGCAAAACGGTGCGCCTCATCCTGCAGACGCGTGATCAGATGAAAGCCCTCCGATGTCCGGTCAATGGGGATGAGTTCGTTATGGAAGTACAGACCTCTGGTTCTATGATGGTCATCCTTTACCATACCACAGACCGGTATGGACAGATGCAGGTCGGCTAAGACCTCCTCGCAGATATTGACCTGTCCGCGTCCGCCATCCATCATGATGACATCCGGGAAACGGGTAAAACTCCCCAGCGATTCATCCGCCCCCTTGGCACGCAGTTCTTCCCTCTCCTGCAAGCCATGGGAAAAACGTCTGGTCAAAACTTCCCGCATGGAAGCGTAATCATCCGGTCCCGTGATAGTCTTAAGTTTGAACTTGCGATAGTCACTGCGCAGGGGTTTGCCCTTTTCAAAAACGACCATGGAGCCGACGGTCTGAAATCCGTTGATATTGGAAATATCGTAAGCCTCCATACGGTTCAATCCCTCCATGCCCAGCAGCCCTGCGATCTCCTTTAAGGCGCCGATGGTTCGCCCTTCTTCTTTTTTGATCCGTTCCCTGTCTTGTGCCAGAACCATGGCAGCATTCTTTTCTGCCAATTCCACCATCTTGTTTTTCATGCCTTTTTGCGGCACACGCAGATAGACCCGCTGTCCCTTTTTCTCCGTCAGCCACTGCTCGATCACTTCTTTGTCCGCGATCTCTTCCTGCAAAAAGATCTCGCGCGGTATCACCGGCGTACCGGCATAAAACTGTTGGATGAAACGTGTTACAACTTCCCCATCTTCCTCATCCATACGCACATTCATAAAGAAATGCTCGCGTCCGATCAATTTGCCTGACCGCACAAAGAATACCTGCACGACCGCATCCTCGCCCTGCTTTGCCATAGCGACAATATCCTTATCATCCATCTCGCTTGCATTGGTGATCTTCTGCTTCTGCACACAGGCACGGACACTGCCCAACAGATCTCTGTATTCTGCCGCTTTTTCAAACTCCATATCCGCTGCTGCCTTTTGCATCTTTTCGGTCAGCATCTTTTCCACCTCGCCATAGGAACCATTCAAAAAGTCAATGGCTCCCTGCACGCTTTTTTGATACTCTTCCTCCGAAACCCTGCCGGTGCAAACCCCGGGGCACTGCTTCATATGATAATTCAGACAAGGCCTGCGCTTGTCGAAATTATCCGGAAACTTCTGATTGCAGGTGCGCAGATGATAGATCTTCTGCACCAGGTCAATGGTATCCTTGACTGCCGCTGCACTGGTAAAAGGTCCAAAGTATTTGGACTTATCTTTTTTCAACTGACGCGAAAAAAGGACTCTGGGGTAGGCTTCCCCCAGCGTCACTTTGATATACGGATAAGTCTTATCGTCACGAAGCATGGTATTATACTTTGGGCGATGCTCTTTGATCAGATTGCACTCTAAGACCAGTGCCTCCAATTCCGAATCCGTCACAATGTATTCAAAATAGGCGATCTGCTGCACCATGCGCTGTTTCTTGATGCCCTCATCATGGCTGGGCTGAAAATACTGATGCACACGATGGCGCAGGGATTTTGCCTTACCAATGTAGATGATGGTTTCTTTGGCATCATGCATAATATAAACTCCCGGAGAATCCGGGAGTTTTGCTAATTCTTCTTCAATCGAAAAATCCATATTTTTTACTCTTCCACAAATAAATCTTTGTCGTCGATCTCCTCTACTGCCTCAGCAGAAGTATCCTCTTTCTTGTCCTCCGGGTCATCCAGTCCCTTCAACTCACGGAAGATCTTCATAAATTCCTTACCGGTGATGGTCTCATGCTCGTAGAGGTAGTCTGAGATCTTGTCTAAGATCTCGCGGTTCTCTTCCAAAAGACCGGTCGCCTTGTCGTAACACTCGGTCACGATGCGAAGGACTTCCTGATCCACCTGAGCCGCCGTCTGCTCACCACAGGTCATGGAGGCTCTGCCTTCCAGATACTGGTTCTCTACGGTCGCCAGTCCCATCATGCCAAACTTATCAGACATACCAAAACGTGTCACCATATTTCTGGCAATACTGGTCGCATTCTCGATATCATTGGAAGCACCACTGGTCGGAGATTCAAAGACGATCTGCTCTGCCGCGCGTCCGCCCATAAAGGTCGTGATCTTGGCAAGCAGTTCATCCTTGGTCTCAAGGAACTTTTCTTCTTCCGGGGTCTGTAAGGTATAGCCCAATGCACCCATGGTACGCGGTACGATCGTGATCTTTTGTACCGGCTCGGTGTTCTTCTGCAAAGCAGAGACAAGCGCATGTCCGACTTCATGATAAGAAACGATCTTGCGCTCCTTGTCGCTCATAACGCGGTCTTTTTTCTCTTTACCGCCGACAGCCACTAATTCAAATGCTTCAAACAAGTCGCTCTGGTTGACAAACTTGCGGTCATGCTTTACAGCGATGATGGCAGCTTCGTTGATGATATTGGCAAGATCGGATCCCACCAGTCCGGCAGAAGCCAGTGCCAATGCATCCAGATCTACTGTCTCATCCATAGCCACATCCTTGGCATGTACCTTTAAAGTCTCCAGACGTCCTTTTTGATCCGGGCGGTCTACGATGATCCGTCGGTCAAAACGTCCCGGGCGAAGAAGTGCCTTATCCAAGACTTCCGGACGGTTGGTAGCCGCTAAGATCAAAAGACCCTTGGACGTATCAAAACCATCCATTTCTGCTAATAACTGGTTCAAAGTCTGCTCACGCTCGTCATTGCCACCGCCATAACGAGAGTCACGGCTCTTACCGATAGCATCGATCTCATCGATGAAGATGATACATGGTGCAGCCTTCTGTGCCTCCTTAAAGAGGTCACGGACACGGGAAGCACCGACACCGACGAACATTTCTACGAAATCAGATCCTGCCAATGAGAAGAAAGGTACACCTGCTTCTCCGGCTACCGCCTTGGCAAGCAAAGTCTTACCGGTTCCCGGAGGTCCTACTAAAAGAGCACCTTTTGGCAACTTGGCACCGATCGAGGTATATTTCTGTGGATTGTGCAAGAAATCCACTACTTCCTGTAAGGATTCCTTTGCCTCATCCTGTCCCGCAACATCCTTGAAGGTCACACCGGTGGACTTTTCCACATAGACCTTGGCGTTAGACTTGCCGACGCCCATGGCTCCGCCGCCCATGCGCTTCATAAGGAAGGACATGAGGATCCATAAAAGGACGATCGGAATGACAAAACTCAGGACATTGTAAATGATGACAGCGGTAGAATCCGAGATCTCTCCGTCGATCTCCACATCATGTTCCTTTAATAAAGGAAGCAGGTCTGCATCGGAAATATAAGCGGTGTAATAAGTGATGGTCAGATCCTGTCCGGTGCTCTCCTTGTATAACTGTGCCTGAATGGACGCCGTCTGGGAGTCTGATTTTACCTTGGCGCCGTCTACCAATTTGATATTGATCTGGTCACCATCAAAGACAACCGACTTGACCTGGTCCTTCTCAACCAGATCTAAGAACTTGGAATAAGTGATCGCCTCTGTTGTACTGGAGCCTGCACTGCTATATAAAAGACTGGTGATAAACATAGCGATCAGTGCAAAGAGCACAAAGAGCATGATCGGCTGTCGTTTTTTGTTGTTATTATGGTTATTCGGTCCACCCTGCTGTGAACCATTGTTGTTTTCGTTCATTTTATCCTCCACTCGCGTAGGTTTTACCTCATTCATTATATTTGACCTAAATGGCAAAAGCAATACTACCCGGGTGCCTTTTATGATAATTTTCGAATTGGTTTATACTTTTTTTATTTTTACAAGACTTTTGCCAGGAAGTTCTGTAAACGCTCACTCTGCGGATGTTCAAAGATCTCCTCCGGCGTATTCTGCTCTACAATGGCTCCCACATCCATAAAGACGACACGGCTTGCCACTTCTCTGGCAAATCCCATCTCATGGGTAACGACCGCCATGGTCATGCCCTCCTTTGCCAGATTTTTCATAACATCCAGGACTTCTCCGACCATTTCCGGATCCAAGGCAGATGTCGGCTCGTCAAAAAGCAGGATCTCCGGTTCCATGCAAAGGGCACGCACGATAGCGATACGCTGCTTCTGTCCGCCAGACAACTGGCTCGGGTAGGCATTGGCACGGTCTGCAAGTCCTACCATGTCAAGCAGTTCCATTGCCTTTGCCTCGATCTCATCCTTTGGCTTATGCAAAAGTTTCATGGGTGCAATGGTCATATTGCGGAGCACTGTCATATTGGGGAAAAGATTGAAATGTTGGAATACCATGCCCATCTTTTGCCTATGCACATTGATGTCTACCTTTGGGTCGGTAATATCCACGCCATCCACAAGAATCTGTCCGCTGGTCGGCTCTTCCAAAAGGTTTAAAGACCGAAGCAGGGTAGACTTGCCGCTGCCACTGGGTCCTATGATAACGACAACCTCGCCCTGATCGATCTCCAAAGACACGCCGTCGAGTGCCTTGATCTCCCCTTTGTTATAATGTTTTTTCAAGTCTGTGACCTGGATCAATACATTCTTATCGCTCATTCTTACGCAAACTCCTTTCCAGACATCCCACTAAGGCAGTCAAAATAACGACCATAACAAGATAGATCGCCGCAACGCCAAGCAATGGCAAAAATGCAGAGAAAGTTCTGCCGCGGATGATGTCGCCCGCCTTGGTCAGATCCATGATACCCACATAACCTGCAACGGAAGTCTCCTTCAAAAGAACGATAAACTCATTACATAAGGTAGGAAGCACCACCTTAAATACCTGCGGGATGATGATATAGATCATGGTCTGTCCATAGTTAAAACCAAGAGAACGACCTGCCTCAAACTGCCCCTCGTCGATCGACATGATACCGCCACGGATGATCTCTGCCACATAGGCACCGGAATTGATACCAAAAGCAAAGATGGCAACAGCCGTAGAGTTGTTGGAGGTGGCAAATATGATAAAGTATGCGATCATCAACTGCACAACTACCGGCGTTCCACGGATCACCGTCAGGTACAATTTACAGATGACATTTGCAATACCAAGGATATAAAATCCCAATGGATTTCTCTTTTTCATGTCACCGTTATTCTTATCATAGGTGGTACGCACGGTGGCTACGATCGCTCCTAAGGCAATACCGATCATGACTGCAAAAAAGGTGATGATCAGTGTATTCCCCAATCCTTGAAACAGTGATTTCCAACGCTGGTCCTGGATAAAGACAAACTGGAAATCCGTCACAAAATTCTTCCATCCTTCACTCATATGTTATGTTCCTTCCTACCGCCGTCATATGGAAAAAAGGATCAGACGCTTGGGTCTGACCCTTTCTTTCATCTGGCTTTTATTCTGCTGAAATATATTTATTTACAATCTCATCAATTGTACCATTACTCTTCAACTTGTCAAGTGCCTCGTTGATCCGGTTCAAAAGTTCATCATTGTCCTTTGCAACACAGATCGCATATTCTTCTTCGACATATTCCGTATCTAAGATCTGTAAGCCCTGGTTGGCTGCCACAAATTCTTTTGCCGGCTCACTGTCGATGACCACACAGTCAACCTTGCCGGTCAAAAGTGCCTGTACGGCATCCGCGCCCTTGTTGTATCGGGTAACCGCATCCTCGCCATAATCGTCGGTCGTATAGATGTCACCGGTCGTATCCTGCTGCACACCGATCTTGGTCTCTGCACTCAGATCATCCACAGTCTTAATATCACTGCCCTCTTTTACAATGATGACCTGCTTGGCAGATGCATAAGTATTGGTAAAGTTGACGCTCTTCTTTCTCTCATCGGTTACGGTGATACCCGCCATACCAATGTCAAACTTGCCGCTCTGCACACCGGAAATGATAGAGCCAAACTCAACATCCTGGATCTGCAATTCCATCCCCAGTTCCTTGGCGATCGCCTGTGCAACCTCCACATCAATACCGGCATAATCATTACCATCTACATATTCATATGGTGGAAATGTAGCATTGGTCGCCATGACCAGTGTTTCCTTTTTATCACTTGTAGTCTGCTTGTCACTGCTCTTGCTTCCGCAGCCTGCCAGCATACCTACTGCCAGGGTAAGTACCATAGCCGCTGCTACCGCTCTTTTTAACTTCATATCTTTTTTCCTTTCTTTGATGAAATTATGACAGGATTGCCTTGTCATTGGTAAACTCCGATCCGGATACTTCCTCGAACTTATGCAAAAGATCTTCGATCGTCAGTTTCTTTTTTTCTTCTCCTGCGATATTTAAGATGACCTTGCCCTCGTTCATCATGATCAGACGGTTGCCATGTGCAATGGCATCTTTCATATTATGGGTAACCATCATGGTTGTCAAATGATTCTCTGTTACAATGCGTTCGGTCGTCTCCAGTACCTTGGCTGCCGTCTTTGGATCCAGTGCCGCCGTATGCTCATCCAAAAGCAATACCTTTGGCTTTTGTAGAGTCGCCATCAAAAGGGTCAGCGCCTGTCTCTGTCCACCAGACAAAAGTCCTACTTTGGAGGTCATGCGGTCTTCCAATCCCAGATCCAGTGTCTTTAACTGTTCATGGTAATACTCTCTTTCTTTTTTCGAGATTCCCCATCCCAGACCTCTTTTTCCACCGCGTCTTGCCGCCAGTGCCAGATTTTCCTGGATCTCCATATCCGCCGCCGTTCCGGTCATAGGATCCTGAAAGACCCTGCCTAAGTATTTGGCACGTTTGTATTCGCAAAGACCGGTCACATCCTGTCCGTCGATAACGATATTTCCGGCATCCACCGGCCAGACACCTGCAACCGCATTCATAAAGGTTGACTTTCCGGCACCATTGCCACCGATCACGGTGACAAATTCACCTTCCTGCAGGATAAGAGAAGCCCCATCCAGTGCCCGTTTTTCATTGACGGTTCCCGGATTAAATGTCTTATAGATCTGATTTACTTCAAGCATTATGGATTTCCTCCTCTCTTTGCTGCCTTGCGGAAAGAGGACTTTGTCTGTCCGCGTAAGTAAGGCACTGCCAGAAAGACTGCAACAATAATCGCCGTAAAGAGTTTCAGGTCATTGGTCGGCATACGCAGCCACAATACAATACCAATGACGATATAGTAGATCACTCCACCTAAGACCACAAAAGTCATACGGATGATAAAATTCATCCGTTTGCCAAAGATCGCATGTCCTAAGACTTCACCGATGATAACGGCTGCCAGCCCGATAACAATGGCACCACGTCCCATATTGATATCCGCGAAACCCTGATATTGCGCCATGAGTCCACCGGACAAAGCCACAACGCCATTGGAAAGCGCTAAGGTGATGACCTTCATCAGCCCGATATTGATCCCCTGGGCACGGCTCATTGCCGGGTTATTTCCGGTCGCACGGATGGCAGAACCCTGTGCCGTTCCAAAATACCAATACATCAATGCGATCAACACAATGGCAAAGACCGCCGCGATGGCAATGGTCTTTGGCACAAAGCGAAGTGAGATCAAGAGATCATAGCGGTCTACGCTGACCGCAACATTTGCCTTGCCGCCCATGATATTTAAGTTGATGGAATACAAGGCGATCTGGGAAAGGATGCCCGCCAAAATATCCGGGATACCAAAGATCGTATGTAAGATACCTGTCACCATACCGGCAAGAATACCGGCAAGACAAGCCATCAAAAGTGCGGACGGCACCGACCAGCCGCTCGTGATCAGGATCACGGTCACCGCACCGCCGGTGGCAAAAGAGCCATCGACGGTCAGATCCGCAAAATTTAGCAATTTGTAAGTCATGAACACACCCAGAGCCATAATGCCCCAGATGATTCCCTGTGCCACATTTCCCGGCATAGCGGAAAATAATGCTGAAATACTCATCTTGTCCTCCAAATATGTTAAAGATTATTTTTCAGATGAAGCAATCGCCTCATAATCATCCGGAATCGTGATTCCCAGTTTTTTGCAGATGTCTGCATTGTATTCCTTGGTCAGATCAGATGCATACTCGATCTCCATCGTAGATGGATCCTTACCGTTTACAAGGATGTCATATGCCATCTCACCGGCACGCTTGCCAATGTCGTAGTAACTGATAGAAAGTGTTGCGACACCACAGCCCTTGCAGATGCCTTCCTCGCCTGCAACGATCGGAACCTCTGCTGCCAGAGCTACACTGTTGATGGTCTCGGTGCAGGAAGCCGCGGTATTATCGGTAGGGATATACAAAACATCGCTGTTATCACAGGCTGTCTTGACAACGCCCGCAACATCGTTGGTATCTGCAAAGGTATATTCCTTAACAGAAACATCATAGTCTTTTAAGTATTCCGTGATCCTGGTTGCCTGATATACAGAGTTTGCTTCTGCTGAGCAGTAAAGAATACCAACCTTTTTGGCATCCGGGAATAACTCATGGATCATGGCCGCCTGTTCATCCAGCGGTGCCAGATCTGATGTACCGGACACATTCATACCGGTCGTTCCCTTCCAGTCATCGATCTGTAAGGCTGTCGCATAATCTGTGATGGATGTACCTAAGATCGGGATCGAATCTGTCGCCTGCGTTGCTGCAACCAGAGCATCCGTTGCATTTCCCAGGATCAGATCCTTGCCACCGGACACGAAGGTATTGCAGATGGTAGAACAGGTAGCAGAGTCACCTGCTGCATTCTGCACATCAATATCCACATCGTCACCTAATTTTTCTTTCAAAGTATCCACAAAGCCCTGTGTTGCGGCATCTAAGGCATCATGCTGTACCAACTGGCACACACCGACCTGATACTTTGCTGAGGAATTTCCCCCGTTTGAACTTCCATCCTTGCTTCCGCCACAAGCCGTAAGACTTGTCACCAGAAGTGACGCCATCAGCGTCATCACAACTAATTTCTTTTTCATATTTTTCCTCCTAATCATGCGCTCCTCGTTAAAACAGGCACATACATGGTATATAATATAGCACTTTAAAGTGGCAAAGTCAATCTACCAGTAGCGCTTCCTGCGAAAGAGAAAGAGGGAAAAGAGCACGATCAGGACTGCCGCAACCCAAACGCCCACATAGCCATAGCGCCAGTGCAGTTCCGGCATATATTCAAAATTCATGCCATACCAGCCCGCCAAAAGAGAAAGAGGCAAAAAGATGGTCGTAACGATGGTCAGGATCTTCATAATATCATTCTGACGGATGGAGATCTGTGATTGGTAGATTTCCCAGATCTCCATGGCATACTCCCGCATGATCTCCATATCATCCGCCAGACGTTTTGTCCTTGTGATAAAACGGGAAAAACACTCCATTTCCTTCTGGTCTAAAAAGCCGCCCTCCCACTCCATCAGATCATCCGCCAGTTCCGTCAGTTGATGGTAGTAGCGGAACAACTGATAGATACTGTGTTTCATGGTATACATTTTTTGCAGGAAGAAGCGGGCATTGTCCTTGGGGATTTCCTCCTCCAAGGCAGCCAACTGCTTGTAGATGACGTCCAGAATGTGAATATCATTTTCGACTAAGATCTGAAAAAGCCGGTAAAGCATGGCTTCCGGTGTCTTTTTTCCATTTTCTGTGCGCAGGCGATCCATGATCCCCTGCAGATAGCCGTCAAAATCTGCAAAGCAGATCCCATCCTCCCGAACAACAAAGGCAAACTTGGAAAAAGCATGTCCCTGCCCCAAAAGTGGTACCGTCTGCTTTTTGCCCTGCGCTTTTTTCTCCTCCTGCAAGGGCACCTGCATCTGCACAAGCAAGGCATGGTCTTTCTTTTCCACCAGACAGGAATGGATGGTCTGCGGATCAACCAGACCTTCTTTTCCCTCCTCCCATGTATAAGGGTGGATATAGCCCAAGCCTTCCTTTTTTTCCAATAAAAAATACATACTAAGTGGTATCTCCTATCTCTTTACTACCGCTTAGTATGTATCTTTTTCTATCCTGTCTATACGATTTTAAGATAAATCGATCTTGACTTTCTTTAATTTTTTCTTTGGCAGATCATCGTCTTCCTCCTCGGCTTCCGGCTCCGATGCCTGTACCAAAGCCTCGGTGATCTCATTGATGTCATGGTAGCCATCCGCGACATTGCCGATGTTGTTGTGGAGGTTGTTGATACTTGCGGAAATCTCCTCCATGGCTGCGGATGTCGACTCGATATTGTCGTTGATGTTGTTGACATTCTCCAAAGTCGTATTCATGAGTGTCTCCAGTTCCTGTGCCTGCTGCTCGATCACGTTGGCACGATGCAATACCTGAGAAGTATTCTCTGCGATCTCCTGGAAAGAGTAGTTGACATCATTGGCATTCTGCGTACAGGTCTCCACAGACTTTTGTCCTGCCAAGATCTCCTTTTGTACCTGTGCCGTCTGTTCCTCTACACCATTCAAAATGCCGTGGATCTGCTCCGTGAACTTGGCAGAATCATCGGATAATTGACGGATCTCGGTTGCAACTACGGCAAATCCCTTGCCATGTTCCCCGGCTCTGGCAGCCTCGATAGAAGCATTCAAAGACAAGAGGTTGGTCTGGGATGTGATCTGATCCAGCGTTGCTAAGATCTCAATGATCTTGGCATTCTCCTCAGATAAGGACTGGATAGACGCTGCTACGGTCCCCATACGCTTGTTGAGGTCCTGCATCTGGGAAGACAGATCTCCTACCAACTGACCGCCGGTCTGTACCTGGGTGTTGGTCTCATTGGAAGCCCCTGCCATACGGGTACTGCTGTCTGCAATGTCCTTGATCTGAGAAACTCCGTTTTGCACCATGCCCTTGATCTCTTCAATGTCGCCAACCTCTGCTACCGTCCTGCGTGCAATATCCTCGGTGGCTTCTGCGATCTGGTCAGAAATGGTACCGGTCATGGTGATGTTGTCATTTAACTTGCCACTGGTGGTATCCAATACCCCAACAGACTTACCGATCTCTGCTAAGAGTTGTTCTGCTTTTTTGCGTTCCTTTTCACTTGCCTTGTGGGTCTTGCGCAACTGGTGGAACTGTTCCTTGGTCAGACGGCAAAGGGAAATATATACCAGCATACCGCTGACAATATAGACAACGCACATCGCCATAGCATCGGTTGACCAGGACTCCTGTAACTTCTGCGTATAACGGAAGTAGAAATATACCATAGCAACCGCACTGATCGCCGACTGCATGACGATCGGACGGATATCCTCATAGATCACGACAAAAAAGATCGATAAGAAGAACATGAGGTAGTTGGTCGTACAAGGAAAAGCGATCATCAGAATGATACTGATCGCCGACATGAGCACGACCATAGCATACATCATGACCACCGGATGTACTTTTTTGTTCAGAAGCAAAAGGAGGGCTGTAAAGATCAGACCTCCGATCCCCATCGGAATGACCTGGCCTATCCCGGTAAAAAATGCATTTACGATACAGCGAAGCACAATACAGATCAAGAGTGTGATCGCTAAAATCCTGTTTTTGTTACGAATGACGTCATTATACTCCATCGTCTTATCCCCCTCGTTTACTATACAAGTGTGCAGTTTTCCCCGCAACTGCCCTATGTATGAAGATAAATACATTATACAATAAGAAAGTTTATTAGGAAAGTATTGTCAAAAAATTTTTTCATGCTATTATATCTAAAGCATATTTTGATATATAAGGAAAGGAATGCAATTATGGCAAAAGATACAACAAAAAAATTAACGACAGGAAAACCTATGTCACTCATCCTCGGTTTTTCCCTGCCCCTTTTGGTAGGTATGCTCTTTCAGCAGTTCTACAGTCTGGTCGATACCATTATCGTAGGAAAGTTTCTGGGCGTAGATGCTCTTGCCGCCGTTGGTTCTACCGGTGCCATCAACTTTCTCATCATAGGATTTTGCATGGGCGTTTGCAGTGGTTTTGCCATCCCGGTCGCCCAGCGTTTTGGTGCCGGTGATTATGAAAGCCTGCGCAAGTACGTTGCCAACAGCGTCTGGCTCTGTCTGATTTTTTCTGCGGTCATGACCCTGGTCGTCTCCGTATTTTGCCGACAGATCTTAGAACTCATGCAGACCCCTTCCAATATCATAGATCAGGCATATTCCTATATCATTATCATTTTTGTGGGTATTCCGGTTACTTACCTATATAATATTACCTCCGGTATCATGCGATCTCTCGGCGACTCCAAGACACCGGTCTACTTCCTTTTGCTGGCATCCGGCATCAATATCGTACTGGATCTGGTCTTTATCACACAGATCGGCATGGGCGTAGAAGGTGCTGGCTATGCAACCGTGATCTCCCAATTTATCTCCGGGATTTCCTGTCTTCTCTATATGAAAGCCAAGTTCCCGATCCTAAAAATGCAGCCGGGCGAATGGGCTTGGAATGGTCACTGTGTGGCTACCCTCTGTCACATGGGCGTACCTATGGGTTTGCAGTATTCCATCACAGCGATCGGTTCTGTCATCTTGCAGGCGGCTGTCAACAATTTAGGCTCGGATGCCGTTGCGTCCATCACCGCCGCCAACCGTATCTCCATGTTCATCGTTTGTCCGTTTGACGCCCTTGGCTCTACCATGGCAACCTATGGCGGGCAAAATGTCGGTGCCATGGAACTCGGTCGTGTCAAAGAAGGCTTAAAAGCGGCGACCATCCTGGGACTTTGCTATGCCATCATCGCCTTTTTCGTCCTGCTCTTTGCCGGAAAATATCTTCTGCTTTTATTCCTGTCCGCAAACGAGACAGCCATTATCGCAGATGCACGGACTTTCCTGCTGATCCAATCCTGCTTTTATTTCCCGCTGGCTCTGGTCAACATCGTGCGTTTCCTCATTCAAGGCATGGGCTTTTCCATCTTTGCCATCCTTGCCGGTGTCATGGAAATGCTGGCGCGAAGCATTGTTGCCTTTACACTGGTTCCTGCCATCGGTTTCTTAGGAGCCTGCTTTGCCAGTCCTTTTGCCTGGATCATGGCGGATGTCTTTCTCATCCCTGCCTTCTTCCATGTGCACAAAAAACTGCAAAAGAAGTTGGCAGGACATATTGCGATATAGAAATAGCCGCAGGGACGTTCCTTGTGGCAAAAGGAACGTCCCTGCGGTTTCTTGTATCTCTAGGCTTCTACGCCTTTGGATTTGTAATAATCATCAAATAATTTGTCGGCTGCATCCATGGTCTGCTGGCTGATGCTTGGAAGTGATTTACCCCATGCGGCGGTCGCCTGCTTGAAGCCTTTTTCCATGGCTGCCTGCATCTTCTGCATCTTTTCTACATCATCCCCTGCAAGTGCACTTGCAAAATCAAACAGACGCTGTGATGTCTGCGCAACACCCCAATATCCGTCATCGGCAATGTCTGCCTGTGCCTGCGCCTTGGTAGCGGCATCTACAGTAAAGTTGCCACTGGCTAAGAATTTCCAGATGGAATCATCACCGGTTGCCTGACTGTAGGACTTTGCCTGTCCGTTCATCATATCCTGTACCAGTGAGATCAGGCTCTGCTGTCTGTTCTCCTGATCCTGCTTTAACTGCTGTACCAGTGCTGCACGATCAGATGAACTCATCTTGTTGATGGAATAAGTTGCTTTCTTTTCCGTCGTACCCTTCTCATAAACAGCCTCTTTTTCTGTTGCGGCTGTCTTTTCTGCCTCTTTGGAAGTCTTGGCTGAAGAATTCTTTCCATAGCGGTTGTAAACGCTATCGGTCGTAGTAGTTCCTACCGGATTCATACTCATAATCTTGTCCTCCTTGATCAGATCGTCCTGTCGAAATCCTTTTCAACGTTTCTTATCTTCTATATCGGAGCAATTTTTGCAAAACAAACCCCAAATCCTATTTTTATGCACTTTTTTTTGCACTTTTTCGTCCCATGACAAGTAAACCCAGTGCCAAAAGGACGGCTTTTAAGACATTATTGCAGATCATCATGGCCCAGACTGTCGTGATCCCCATTCCCAGGACACGGACACAGATAAAGGTGCCGACCACACGCACACCCCACATACTGATGAGTTCCACGACCAGAGGATAGCGGGTGCGCCCCATACCATTGTAAATGCCTTCCATGACCGCCGAAGTACCAAAGACCGGCTCCGTAAAGGCTACCATCCGAAGCAGGCGCGTGCCAATGGCAATGACCCGGGGATCCTTGGTAAAAAGGCACATCATGCCGTGCGCACCGACAAAAAGCAGGATACCCGTAATACACATGACACCAAAGATCAGGGCGATGGAAACGACCTTGACATCCCGCTCCTTCTTTTTATTTTTCTCACCGATGGCGTGTCCGATTAGGGTAGATGTCGCCGCCATCATGCCATAGCCCGGAATGTAAAAGATCTCCTCCGCCGTGATGGCAATGGCGTGTGCCGCATAGGTGATGGTATCCATGGATGATACAAAACTGGTAAAGACCACATGTCCCAGACAGGATGCCAGACGGGTCATAACGACCGGGATGCTGATGGCAAGCACAGCGACAAGGACTTGTCTTGTTGTAACAGACAAGGAACTATCCCTTTGTGCCAGCTCGGTCTCCTGCACACGGGAGGCTCTCTTTCCCAGTAGGTCCAGGCTCTCATTTCGCAAAAATACCAGGGTCATGCAGATGCCGCCGATGGTATAAGATACCATGGTCGCGATACCGGCACCGACGGCTCCCTGTCCCAAGGCATAGATAAAGAGATAATTCAGTCCGATATTAAAGACATTGACCCAGACATTGACGACCATAGGTGTCTTGGTATCCCCTGTCGCACGGATGGCAGAGCCAAAAATAATGGTCGCCGCACGAAAGATCATAGGCAGGTTGATAAAGATAAAATAGCGCGTAGCATCTGCATGGATGGTTTTTTCCGCCCCCATCCAGACCGGTACATGGGGTGCCATCCAAAGGGTAATGCCCATAAGGATGCCGCCTGCAAGCACTGCCACGACCATGGCAAGTCTGGATGCCTTGCGGATCTTATCCTGATTCTTTTCTCCTACCGCCCTCGCAATATAAGAAAGAAACCCCACGCCCAAAGCACCGATCACGCTCTGAATCAGCCAGGTATAAGTAGAGGTCAAAGACACGGTCGCCGTTGCCTGCGCACCCAGATGCCCTACCATGGCAGTATCTACATACTGTAAGATGGTCTCTAAGAGATTTTCTAAAATAGTCGGCCATGCCAGGGTAAGAAGCATCAACAGAACTTCCTTTTCCACTACTTTTCTCTTATGCACTTTTTTGCTCTGTCCTTCTTGTCTCATACTTTTCCTTTACATCTTTTCTATCTATTCCTGATCCCGGATCACTACCACATCACAAACCTTTGCCTGATCCCCATCCACGGTAAAATGGATATCCCAGACATCAAAGGCGATCTTGTAGACCTGATCTGCGTGATTGTGGTAAGGCGGTCTGGGATCCTGCTTCAAAAAAGCAATGGCTGCCTTTTGCTTTTCTTTGGGAAGTTGTTCTAACAATTCCCGGGGAAAATTCACCTCCAGCGCATGCGAAAAGACTGCATCGGCAAAGCCCCCTTTGGCATCTGTTCTCGCATCGGCATAGGACAGATAAGGCTTGATGTCATAGATTGGCGTGCCATCCACCATATCCACACCTGCCACATAAAGGACAGGTGCTTTTTTATCCTCATAATCAACTTTTAAAAGCCGCACGCAGGACAGTCCGATAGGATTTGGTCGATAGGGAGAACGCGTGGCAAAGACTCCCATACGTTTCTTTCCACCCAAACGGGGCGGCTTTACTGTCGCTGACCAGCCTTCCTTTTTGCTAAGAGAAAACTGCCAGAGGATCCAAAGATGGGAAAAATCCTCTATCCCACGGAAGGCTTCTGCGCGGCGAAACTCCGGTTCTAATTCGATCCGCCCGACCAGTTCCTCCACCAGCCCGCTCTGTCTTGGCAGGCCAAACTTAGTCGGGAAATCCGTATGCATATGCCCTATGATCTGCATGATCGTCTCTTCCATGAATTTTCTCCTTCTATTGCTATCACATTCTCTTTTCAGAGATACTTTTCAAAGCGTCCATGCCCGAGTATAACACAAGAAGGGGAAAAAAAATAGAGGTCAGCGGGATCGCCGACCTCTATGATTTGCTTATGTAATTCAGAAATTAAGCCTCTGCCTGATGTAACTGTTCTGCTGCTGCATCACGCTTTGCCTGGTTGTCTGCCTGGATCTGCGCCAGTGTGTCTACATCCAAGGTGTAGTTCTTCATGGCAAAGATATTGCAAAGGAAACCGATGATCGGAAGTACAAAGGAAAGTCCGATTGCCATCCAGAATACACCACCGGTAACCTCATCGCCCATCTGTGGAACGGTATTGACATAACCGATCAAAGAGATGGCTGCCGTTGCGATCATAGAGCAGATAGATGACATCCCCTTATCAAAGAGGGAATAAACACCTGCGATAACAGATGGCATAAAGTTGCCGGAGCGATGTTCCTCTGCATCTGTTACATCGGCTCTCATGGTACCTGCCGCAACGGAAAGAAGCATTCTTCCGGCAGTCATACCAACCGTACATGCTACCCAAAGGATAAATGCCCAAGAGCCTGTGGTTCCAATCTCTCTCATACCGCTTGGTCCTAAGATCACGCATACTGCTAACTGAATGATCGAAATAGCAATGGAGAACCAGGAGAACCATACAGTTCCTTTCTTTGCCCCGATCTTACCGATGACGATACCACCACCAAAAGCGAAGATCAAACCAATAACAGATGCATAGTTGTTTGCCACCTGGGTTGCTGCATAAGATCCGATCAATACACCGGAAAGTAAGTTGATGATAACAGACTGGGTTGCCGTGGTCTGCGCGAATTTATCGGTTGCACAAGTAACGATGTAACGCTGCACATCCTTGTTCTTGGAAAGGACTTCCCACATCTGCTTGATTCCGACTTTCTCCTGCTTGCCACCAACTTTGGCACTTGCTTCTTTCCAGACTTCATCATTGTCAGATCTGGCAATACCGATCATAGAAACGATACAGCAAACAAAAGAAATAGCAATGTAGAACAAGGTCATTTCCTTTAACATTGGCATATTGTACTGGTTGTCATACTTTGGCAAAATGCTGAATGTCACAACATTGCTCAAAAGGATCGGTACGCCATAAGAAAACATGGTAGATACAAAATTGAACATCGGGCGCTGCTTTGGATCGTTGGTCAGAACTGCTGTCATAACAGATCCTGCTACGTTATTTACCGTGTAACCGATAATGTAAATAATGTAGATCAATACAAACATGACAAGTCCTGCCACGCCCTTGAAGTGGTTGGCAGCCACGCCATACATTAAGTAAACAGCACCAGCCTCAATAATCCAGCCGATCAATAAGAATGGTCGGCATTTACCATACTTGGTCGGGAACTTTTCAAATACATAGGCGATCGCCGTATCGGTCACGGCATCTAAGATTCTGGATAAAGTAATGATAACACCGACAACCGCAGTTGCGATACCATATCCCTCACTTCCTGCGTAACTGGCATAAACCATACACATGTACATACAAATGTTGTTACCCGCACAAGCCGGTGCCATGATCATTTCCCAGGTCTTGGCACTACGGTATTTTGTACCGGTAGCACTTACTTCTTTGCTCATAATAAGCCCTCCTCTTTCTTGCAGAACTTTTTCGTTCCCCTTCGTTTAACTATACATTAACACTACTTTTGTACAATAGGCGTATAAAAATTCATGTTTATATTCTTTTTTTCATGATTTTTTATAGAAATTTTATATTTTTCCATTATACTGGATATAAGAAACGAAAAAAAGGAGCATCCGCTTATGTTTTCAGAAGCAAACTATCAAATGACAAAAAAGATCTTATCGACCTGCTATCCCCTGCAATTCTGGGAATATTCCCCGGATATGGAACTGCTTTCTGCGCGCAATGGACAGGCAGAATTCATGGATCGACTGATCTCCTTAAACGGCATGAAAGACTTTCTGGTCGCTTATGCCAAGTCCTCAGATTGTGCCCCTTATGCCTTTTCTGACGATCTTGGTATCAGCATTGGCTGTGTTTTTTCCCAGACCGGTGGCAGGACCGACCGGATTCTTCTGCTTGGTCCTGCCTTTACCAATGACCGATCCTTAAAACGTTTGCAGGAAGACCTGGAACTTCATAACCTGTCCGTTTCTTCCCGCAAATATATGTTTGAACAGTTTCAAGATTATCCTATCATCCCGCTCAACATTTTTGACCAGTATATCCTCATGTGTCACAACAGCATCCGGGACGAACGTCTGGAATTTCGCGAAATCCTACGTAAAAACTTTTATCATACCAGCAAAACACCATCCGCATCCGAACAAAGTCTGGCTACACAGGCATTCTCACAGGCTCTGGAAGACTATAAGGGGGATAATGCCTCCATCCGGACGCTACAGGAAACTGCCTACAAATTAAACGAAGACCTCTCCCGCGACCATGCCGGTGTGTCCAGTTTTGAGCAGCAGTTGGTCAACGCTGTCGAGCAGGGAAATATGGGACTTTTGGACCTGATCAAAGAAGGTGGAAAATTTTCCAACGGCATCAAGATCCAGTTGGAGAGCGATATGCAGCGCTGTAAATACGGATCTATCTCTCTTTTGACCCTCTGCAGCCGTGCCGCCATCCGCGGCGGACTGTCAGCATCCGTCGCCTATTCTTTGATGGATACCTACACCCTTGCCATCGATAACTGTGCTACGATGAATGACATCCGCTATATCAACGATGCCATCTTTGCCGATTATATCACGCGTGTACACGATACCAGACAAAACACCGACCTCTCTGCACCCATCCGCGCCTGTATCGACTACATCAACCTCCATATCCGCGACAAGATCAACATCAAAGACCTGTCTATATTTACCGGCTACAGCGATTATTACCTATCCCACAAATTCAAAGAGGAAATGGGGATCTCCATCAACCAGTATGTGCAAAAGCAGAAACTGGAAGCAGCAAAAATGCTCCTGACTACCGAGCACATGAGTGTAACTCAGGTAGCAGAAGCACTGCATTTTTGTTCACAATCTTATTTTTCAAATCTCTTTCAAAAGGAGTATGGCATCACACCATCCCAATGCCGCCTTTAAAACATACGCTCATTATACTGGGCATTCAAGAGTGCCTCAAATTCTTCCTGCGGCAAAGGCTTGGAAAAATAGAAGCCCTGAATGTAATCACAGCCCATATCCCGCAAGGCATCCACCTGCTCCTTGGTCTCTGCCCCCTCGGCAACGACCTTGGAACCAATAGCGTGCGCCATATCGATGATCGCCTGGATGACAGCATTTGCCTTGGCTGTCGTACCGATCTTTTGCACAAATCCCATATCCAATTTTACAATATCAAAATCATAATCACGGATGGTACTAAAGGATGAATAGCCACTGCCAAAGTCATCCAGATAGAACTTGACGCCAATCTGCTTCATATCCAAAAGCACATTGCGGTTGTTGCTGGCAACGATAGAATAAGCCGTCTCCGTCACCTCAAAGCGTGTATAATCCATCGGCAGGTCGGTATTGGAAACATCCAAAAGCACCAATGCCATCATGTCCTTATCAAAGAAATCCATCTGGGACATATTCATGGAAACCGGGACGATAAACTGTCCTTTCTTGTAGCGTTCCTCCATAAAAGAAAGGACACTGCGTTCCACAAAAAGATCCATCTGGGAAATCCGTCCGCTGTCCTCAAGTGCCGGAACAAAGACCCCCGGAGACACCATGTCGCCATCGGCTCTCTGCCAGCGCACCAGAGCTTCGGCAGATGCGATCTCTCCGGAAAAGGCATCATAGACCGGCTGGTAATAGACCTTGAATTCATTTTTTTCGATGGCACTTGTCACGTCGCGGAGTGCATCGTTTCGCGCCATATAAGTACTTCCCATCTTTTTATCAAAAATAGCATAAGGCTTGACATATTCGTCCTCAATGTAATCCTTTGCCATACGAGCACGGTCACACATATTGCTGACGCTTTCCAGACGCTCCTCCTCCGGTATCATATAAATACCGCAGACACCGTAAACATCCAGCGATCTCTGTCCAAAGACCAGGGTCTGGTGTAAAAATTGCTTTAGGTGTTCATAATTGATATTGGCAGGATCTACCAGACATACAAAGTGGTCTGCCTCGATACGCCCTAGCGCATACGGATGCAGGTTGGATCTATGGATCAGGCGCACAACTTCGCGCAGTGCCCAGTCTCCACCCTCCGTACCAAACAATTCGTTGATCGCCTTGAAGCCCTTGAGATTGATATACATAATCGCAAGTTCATGCTGCAACTTAGAATCCCGCAGGACGGCACGGGCTTTTCGGATAAAGCCATAACGGTTCAACTCTCCGGTCAGATGGTCTTTCTCTAAGAGTTTGGTCACATCCTTTAAAGTCGTAAGGATCAAGCCTTCCTCCCGATTCAGATAAGAAAACTTCCATTGTTTCTTGTGACGGTTGTGCTCCGATCTACTAAAATGGAACATAAAACTGTAGACGTCCTGTTCCTCCAACTGCTTGACAATATATGGTATCTCGGAGCAATACATAAAGTCCCGGTCGTCATTATCATCCAAAAAAGTCTCTACTAAAAGCGCTCTTGCATCGTAATAGTTATGTTCTTCACCTGTCCAATCCCAGTCGGCATGCAATTCATCGGTATCTACATAGATCATATCTGTATTGGTATTGATGACACAGATATAATCGTACTCACTTCGTACAAGAAGATCTGCAATTTTTTCATGTACCTGTTTTACATCATGTCCTTCTATGGTCTTGGTTGTCTCTTGTTTTTCCATGGTCTTCCCCTCGGGAGATACTCCCGTCATGTGCTATCTGCTATATTTGAGCCCAAGTCCTTTTGTCTGCGCACGGACATTGTCTCACATCCATATTGTAATACTCCTCATCTGGCAAGACAACCTTTATTTTTCGCACGACATTGCATATTTTCTGTATTTATGCTAAACTTCCCCATTATGTATGCACAACTACATATAAATAAGTAATGTTCTTGAGGGGGAAATTTTATCATGCATGATCCAAACAAAAAGCGCAGTTCCTTTTCCGGTAAGATCGGCTTTGTCCTATCTGCTGCCGGTGCTTCTGTCGGTCTGGGAAATATCTGGCGTTTTCCATACCTTGCTGCCAAGTACGGCGGCGGTATTTTTCTTTTGATCTATATCATCCTTGCTCTGACCTTTGGTTATACCATGATCATGGCGGAGACATCCCTTGGTCGTATGACCAAGAAAAGTCCGGTCGGTGCCTATCACTCTTTTGGCAAATCCAAATGGCTATCTGTCGGCGGCTGGCTCAATGCCATCATTCCGGTACTGATCGTGCCTTACTACTCCGTGATCGGCGGCTGGGTACTCAAATATCTGGTCGGCTATATGTCAGGAAATGGCTCTGCACTTGCCAAAGACGGCTATTTCAGTGCCTTTATCTCGGACGGCGCTTCCCCAGAAATCTGCTTTTTGATCTTTGCCCTGCTGACCCTCGGCATCATCTTTACCGGTGTCAGAAACGGTATTGAGCGCGTGTCCAAGATCATGATGCCGATCTTAGTCGTATTGTCCCTCATCATCACCGTCTATTCCGTGACCAGACCCGGTGCCCTTGCCGGAGTCAAATATTTTCTGGTGCCAAACCCGGAAAACTTCTCCTGGATGACCGTTGTTGCTGCCATGGGACAGATGTTTTACTCCTTATCGATCGCTATGGGCATTCTGGTGACCTTTGGATCCTATATGAAAAAAGATGTCTCCATTGAGGATTCGACCAAAAATGTAGAGATCTTTGACACGGCAATCGCCATTATGGCAGGTCTGATGATCATTCCGGCGGTCTTTGCTTTTTCCGGCGGCGATCCGGATACCTTACAGGCAGGACCTTCCCTTATGTTTATTACCATTCCGAAAGTCTTTGACAGCATGGGGCTGGGCACAGGCGTTGGTATCCTTTTCTTTGTCCTGGTACTTTTTGCTGCTATGACGAGTTCCATCGCGCTGACGGAGAGTGCGGTTTCTACCTTTGAGGACGAACTGGGCTGGGGAAGGAAAAAGGCGACTATCATCGTCGGTATCATCATGGTCGCACTTGGCACCTTGTCCTCTCTGGGCTATGGTCCACTGGCAAATGTTACGATTATCGGCATGCAGTTTCTGGATTTCTTCGACTTCCTTACCAACTCTGTCATGATGCCACTGGCTGCCCTTGCGACCTGTCTGCTCGTCACCCGGGTGATCGGGACACAAAAAATAGAGGATGAAGTGACAGACGGTGGAAAACCTTTCCGCCGCAAAAAGATCTTCCAGTTTATGATCAAGTATCTCTGTCCGATCTTTGCCATCATCATCTTCATTTCATCCATTGCCAATGCTTTTGGCTGGATCTCTATGTAGTTTCCAGTCGCTTCTTTTCCCGCCTTGTCTCTACGAGGTGGCGGATGCAGGCGATAGGATGCACAAAGAGCATCCGTGGACCGCTATAGCGCATCACTTTCTTGATGCGCTGGCGCATCTCGGGCTTGTAGCAATGCACCTTGCAGTTGGAACAAAAGGTCTTTGTCTCCATAAAAGGGCATTTTTCACTGCGCATTCTCGCATAATCATCCAATGCCTGACACTCTTTGCAAAGTCTTTTATGTTTCTTATCATAATCCACATGGTTTCCTTTACAGTAGACACGGATCATATCCGAAACCATGGCTTTTTCCCGCTCTCTTTTTTCTACAAGTTGATCCTTTGTCAAATTTTCTTTCATCCCATTCTCCTAACTGACACGTCCCTCTTTCATCTGATAGACCTGATCTGCGATACGCATGGTAGATTCCCGGTGTGAGACCAAAAGGATCAGTTTATCTCCGCCTTCCTCACGCAAAGACTTTAAGATCACGCTCTCATTCAAGGAATCCAGATTGCTGGTCGGCTCATCCAGAAGCATCATCGGTGCATCGTGTAAAAAGGCACGCGCCAGTCCGATACGCTGCCGTTCCCCGCCGGATAAGGTATCGCCCAACTCGCCCACCGGCGTATCATAGCCCTGCGGTAAGGACAGGATAAAATCATGAATGGAGGCTTTTTTGCAGGCTTCTTCGATCTCTTCTCTGGTCGCATCTAATTTTGCGATGCGGATATTCTCTGCGATAGAGTCGCAGAACAGATGGGTCTCCTGGGTCATGTAGCCCTGCATCCGGCGCAGGTCATCCGTATTGATCTTCGCAATCTCGCGGCTCGCGATTGCAAGTTTTCCTGCATCAATATCCCAGAAGCGCATCAAAAGTTTTAAGAGGGTTGACTTTCCACTACCGCTCTTTCCGACAATACCAAGAATGCCCTGCTTTGGCACATCCAAAGACACCTGATCTAAGATCGTCTCCTTTTCATAGGCAAAGGTCACATCTGCGATCTCCACCTGACCGTAGGTCGTCTGCGCCTCTCCTGAAATCTCGACAACCTGTGGTTCTTCCTCTAAAATGTCTAAGACGCGGTTGCCGGATGCGAACGTATTCTGCAAAGTCGTTCCCAGATTTGCAAGTGCCACCACCGGTCCAAAGGAGGACATGAGTGCCAGTGTTGCGATCACGATCCCATCAAAGGCAATGGTCTGATCTTTATATAAATAGGATGCGCCCAGAAGCATGAGGAAGTCAAAGATCAGGATAGCCGTATTGGTCACTGCCATATTGATCCCGGTCACACGCTTCATTTTTTCCTGACAGACGTTCATCCGGTCAGTGCGCTCGTTCATCTGCTGCATACGCTTTTTGCCAGTGCCGTACTGCATGATCTCCGGCAGCCCGCGCAAAGAATCCAGCACAAAGGCACTCAGACTACCCGACTGATTGCGGAACTCCAATCCCAGATTGCCACTCGTTTTGGAGGCAACGACAGGTACGATGATACCGACCGTCACATATGCCGCCAATGCTAGAAGTCCCAAGCCCCAATGGATATGACCGATAAAGAGGCTCATGATCATAGAGTAAATGCCTGCGATCGCGATCGGCGAGATCGTGTGGGCATAAAAGACTTCTAAAAGTTCAATATCCGAGGTAATGACGGAGATCAGATCTCCCTTGTCCCTGCCCTCGAGTTTCGCCGGACAAAGCTTGCGCAATGCCGCAAAGACCTTGGCACGGATCAGGGCTAAGAGTTTGAATGCGATGTAATGATTGCAAGACTGCTCCGTGTAGCGGGCAAAGCCTCTGGCAACGGCAAATACCACCATACAGACAAAGAAAAAAGCAAAGGAATGTGACACCGGAAATCCCCAGACCTTCAAAGCCGCATAACCGGCAAAAATGGTGATAAAGGATGCCAATAAATGTCCGATCAGTCCCAAGCAAATCGCAAGGATCATATAGCTCAACAGCGGGCGAACCATGCCGATCAGTTTTGCCATGATTTCTAAATTCGATCTCTTTTTCATGCCCGTGCTCCTCCTTTCTCACTCTTTCCGTAATTTTCCAGCGCCTGCTGTGCCTGCCAGAGTTCTGCATAAGTCTTTTGATCTTTTAACAACATTTCATGCTTTCCGACTTCTACGATCCGTCCCTTTTCCAGCACATAGATCTGATCTGCCCCGGTGACATTTGCCAGGCGATGGGAGATCAGAAGGACTGTCCTGCTCTTTGCCAGCGCAAGGATCTGTTCCATGATGTCATTTTCGCTCTCGACATCAATATTGGAAGTTGCCTCGTCAAAAATATAGATCGGGCTGTCATGCAAGAGAGCACGCGCCAATGCCAGACGCTGCCGCTGTCCGCCGGACAAATTGGATGCTTTTTCCAATAACCTGGTATCCAGCCCATCCTCCTGCCGCAGAAAATCCGCCAGTTTTGTCTGCTCTAAGACCTGCCACATCTCCGCGTCTGTAGCATTTTCCTTTGCCATCAAAAGATTGTCGCGCACGCTTCCCTTAAAGAGGTAGGCATCGTGGCTGACATAGGTGATCTCTTGCATCCGCACATCCTCCGGAATGGCTGCCAGTGGAAGTCCACCTAGGGTAATCTGCCCCTGAGAAGCAGTATTTCTTCCCATAAATAAAGAAGCGATCGTTGATTTGCCGCAGCCGCTGGCTCCGACAAGGGCAACGAACTGCCCGGATCCCACGGACAGGTTGATATGGTCTAAGATCTGACGGCTCTCATCATAAGCAAAAGACAGATCTTTCATGCAAAGATCGTTTGCTTCCGGCAGATCTTCTGTCAAAGACTCTGTCTCTTCCTTTTTGACATCCAAAAGAGCAAAGATCTTGTCGCTGGCCGCCATACCATTCATGGCAACATGGAAGAAACTTCCCAGTTGTCGCATCGGGATAAAGAAGTCTGCCGAAAGCAGGATGATAAAAAGGGTGCCTGTCAGATCAATATGACCGGCGCGGTACTGGAGTATGGCAACGATCATGCCAAGCGCTGCACCGCCATAAGCCACGATATCCATAATGGTAATGGAATTTAACTGCATGGTCAGGACTTTCATAGTGATCTTTCGGAACTTTTCGGCTTCTTCGTCCATCTTTTGACTCTTATAGCCGTCTGCCTGATAGATCTTTAAAGTCGTAAGTCCTTGCAGATCTTCCAGAAAAGTGTCGCCCAATGCCGTATATTGTCCCCAGTATTTAGACAAAAGTTTCTTTGCCCACTTCTGGACAAAGACGATCGCCATCGGAATCATTGGCACACAGACCAACAGCACAATTGCTGCCGGAACGTTGACAAAGCAAAGGACGATAAATAAGGTCAAAGGTGCTAACATGGCATAAAAGAATTGTGGCAGGTAAGCCCCAAAATAGGTCTCCAACTGGTCTACGCCCTCCACGGCGATCTGTACGACCTCGGAACTGGCAACGTATTTTTGATAGGAAGATCCCAGTGCCAGAAGTTTCTCATAGATCTTTTGACGCAGGGTCTTTTTTACGGTCTTTGCCGAAAGAAAACTCATGCGGTTGGAAAGGACGGTGCAAAGAAAACGCGCCAGGATACAAAAAACGACCACAAAACTCAGTCTCTTGACATTTGCGTAGAAGTCCCCTCCCCTGCCGCTATCCGGCAGCAGTGTCCCTAAAAATCCGGTAATGTTATACATCATCAGAATGTTGGCAAGCATGCCAAGCCACTGAAAGATGACATTGCCCGCTATGTATTTTTTGCTCTCGCCTACCATGGCGATGAGGCGTTTATTCATCATCATCGGTTGATACTCTCCTCTTTCTTACTTTTTACCATCTGGACACAAAATCCAAAGTTTTTTCCAAAGAATCCATACGGTCCCTGTGACCCAATTCTTTGTATTTGCCCCGGTCTCCCCGGAAGAACTTTGTACTCGGCGTGTCAAACGGCACAAACATATGGCTGCCATATTCATAAGACAAATGCTGATATTCGTATGGGAAATCATAGTCTTTTAAACGCTTTAGTATCTGCTTTGCCGCAAGTTCTGACGGCCACATGACATCCATTTTAGATGAGATCAGAAGGATCGGTCCGGTGATCTTTTCCACCCGGATGACAGCCTCCGGGTTTGGATCTTCCACCAAAGGCTGATAGAGTTCGTACATGCTGATGTCTCTTCTTTGGATGCTCTTTAAGAGAATCTGTCCCATTGGGAACTTCTGCACTTTATAAGCGCTATAGGGGATCTCCTGCCCATGCAGACTCCAACTGCTGCCCGGTAAAAAGGAAATGCCCTTGTCCTTGACAAATCCCTGACATACCGTGTTCATAGGTGCTACCGCAACGACGGCATGGATCGTATCCGGCAGGAGACTTCCTGCCACAAGTACTAATTCTGCTCCTTTGGAGATGCCCCACAGACCGACCTTTTCATAGCCCATGGCGTGCAGATGCTTTGCCGCCGCCTCGATCGGATCAATGGGAACGCGCAGGAACTGATCCGGCAGTCCCTCCTCCAAAACGTAGGCAAGTGCAAGCGTTGTCAGTCCACGGGAAGCAAAGGTGTCTGCCAGCGTCTTTGCCAGTTCGATGCCACCATCACTGCCACTGAAACAGATCAGGGCTTTTTTCGGATATTTGTCCTCTGCCGGTGTAAATAATTCGCCATAAAAACCATCTTTTTCCATGCGATAACTTTTATTTTCTTCTTTTGCCATAACGAGTTTTTCCTTTCTCATTTTTATTAGTGTATCTTTACTTGCGTTGTTCTTTTGCAACCATTGTTTGTTTAGACTTACCACATTCTAGCACACTTTTAGGCAGATGTCTTATGTTTTTTTAAGGGAAAAATTGGGTGGACATGGTAAAATAGATTTATTACTTGCAATAATCTTCTTTGCATGCTATGATTATCCTCACTTCTATATCAAAGAATTATATTCCACAGAAAAGCATAGTCTTCTCTATGCATTTTCCATTGAAACCAAGGATAAAAACATGCAACAACGAAAAGAATTTTGTGTTTTAGACAAGCATTTATATCAATGTATATCTTCAGAAATTTCAACTGACAAGGTCTTTCTGACCAATAAACAAATGCTACACATGGCAGATAAACACGCAGAAGTTTTTTCAAGAAATCCTATCTCAAATCCAGAATACAATTACAGATCCAGACTATATTATTAAAGATGAAAAACATGCACAAACCGTGCTTGTTGTAAAACAAATTGCTTCTTCCTCCAGTATGGTAGAACATACTTTTATTGTTCTCCGTCTCTATACCGGCATTCCCAAAGCAGGATTCGGAAATTCTGTTATATCCGGCTGGAAGATCAGTGATAAACGTTTACAGGGATATTTAAGAAATAAAACGATACTTTACAGGAAAAAATAATTTTGATACTATAATTATAGAATAAATAGGATATCTGAGGTGGTAAAATACGTTGCAACCACACACCTTTCGAGGTCAAAAGAGATGCTACAGAGGCGACGGTAGCCAGATATTCTATGTTCGTAAAAAGCGCCACGAGTGATCGTGGCGCTTTTGCAATGACATGATTTCTATATTAGATTTTCTTGATCTTGCGGTCATAGGTATAGATACCGTTGACCTCGTCCTCAATATCGGACACCTGCGTATATACACTGGCACATAGGCCGTCCGGAATCAGCGCCATCGCCTCATGCCGACGTTTCTGATAAGCCTGGCGCAGACTCTCTGTATCCTTATATGTCCCATAGCCATAGATATCTTCTGTCGTCGAGTGTTCCGGGATACCATAGGAATAGCCACCATACTCGGACAATACTGCAACACGCCCCGCCTTTTTCTTATCTCGCGGGATGACCAGCGGAAAGAAATAATTATGGAAGGAATTCATATCGCCGCTTCCCTGATCGTACCAGCCGCTTGCCGCATCGATCAGACGGGTCGGATCCGCCTGCCTTGCCAGTGCCACCATTTCATTGGTCGAAAACTGCCCCCAGCCCTCGTTGAAAATGACCCATGTACTGATACAGGGATGCTTCTTCAAAAGTCCTATAGTTGCAAGCATTTCCTGCTTCCATTCCATACGCCCGGCTTCCTCATCGCGCGATAATAATTTTCTGTGTGTATCTTTGCTCCTGATTTGTAGGAAAGACAGCGCGGTGGCAAGATAAGTCACATACCAATCCTTGTATGGGCTGCCGCCATTGACCATATCCTGCCATACGATCATACCCAGACGGTCGCAATGAAAATAAAAACGTTCCGGTTCGATCTTGATGTGTTTACGGATCATGTGAAATCCGCTTTCTTTCATGCCCGTAATATCAAAGATAAAGGCCTCATCATCCGGTGCTGTCAAAAGTCCGTCCGGCCAATATCCCTGATCCAATACCCCCTCCATAAAGATCGGTTTGTGGTTCAGACAAATACGAAGGATGCCATCGCCATCTGTTTCCTTTGTAAAGGTGCGCAGGGCAAAATAACCATAGATACGATCTTCTTTTACATTTTCTTTTTCCGACTCCCTGACCGTGAGTTCGTAATCATATAGGTAAGGTGTCTCTATATCCCATAGATGCAGGCAATCCTCCGGGATCTCCACATAGATTGGCTCCAAGGTCATCTGCCAGATGTCTGTTTTGTCAGATTTTGACGTCTTTTTCGCAATCTTTGCCTGTCCCCCAAAAGATGCCACCACTGTTCTTCCGCTGATTTCCTGTATTTTCGCGTGTGGCGTATTGACATTCAGTTGCGCATGATCTGATGCAAAAATTTTTATCTCTACAGGAATATATGCATTTATCAAATTATTTTCTTTAAAATCAGATTTTTCATGCAATTCTGTTTTTGAGAGACTAGATCTATCCTCCGCCCTATACTCCACGCCTATGTCAAATCGCACCTGTCCGGTATCTATGTCGGTTTGAATCTCCACATCTGCAAGTGACAGCGCCGGCACATATTCCATCCAGACGGTCTGCCAGATACCGCTCTGCGCAGTATAGTACATGCCGCCCCGCTGCAGTTTCTGCTTGCCTCTGGCATGGTAGGAAGTATCACTGACATCAGTCACGCGTACGACCAGATCCAGCGTATCTTTCTGGCTCTCCTTTGCATATGGCGTCAGATCAAGGGTAAAAGGCAGATATCCACCAAGGTGGTTCAAGGCTTCTTTTCCATCCACATACAACCTTGCCGTCTGATCTACGGCACCAAAATGTAAGAGAAGCCGCATATCCTCTTTAATCTTTTCACTTTTAAAACAAATGGTCTTATGATACCAGAGATATTGATCCGGCTGTAACTGTCTGCTCACCCCGGACAAGGCTGCCTCCGGGGAAAAGGGCACCAGGATCTTTCCGTCATAGGCAAGCGGTGGCTTTTCTCCTTCTTCCTGGTCTGTGATCGCATAGTCCCACCAACCGTTGAGATTGTAATAGGATTCACGGATCATGGTCGGTCTTGGGTATTGCTCCAAGACACTGCCCTCGGAATTTTCCTGCACCCGTGCCTGTAATGCCTCGCCCCATTTGGTATATAACTGCTTCATACGCACACCCTCTTTATCTGTAGTAGATCCTATTCTTTACTTTCCCTTAGTATAACGCATTTATAGAAAATTCTGTATCAAATTTGTATAATTTTCCTATAGACATTTTAATATCAATACATATAATATAAATACAACTTGTTTACATGTTTTTGGTCGACAAGACCATAAATAAAAGCATCATTTGACCGACGAGGTCGCTCTGGATTTTCAGAGTAGGGTATGGTTAGCGCCGTACCCTTTTTTCAATCATACCACGGGGGGAAAGTTAATGAAAGAATACTTGAAAGCACAAATAAAAACCAATGACACAGTTCTATCCAACACTTATACCACAGATGAGTTAGATCGCTTTTCTAAATCCGATTATCGCTGGGCAGACAATCGAAAGCGACCATATCGACAAAGAAAAGTCAAAAAAGGGGAGATTTACCAGTTTGAATTCGGGAAGAATTTTCAACCTGAAATGTCTTATGAACACCGGGGACTTGTGATTGGTGTAAAACAAAAATTACTATATGTCCTTCCGATATTTTCCTATAACCCATCCAAACACAAAGATGTCTATCATCCAGATGATTTTCCTAATTCCCACAGTGATCTGTTTTTATTAAAAAGTTGTGATTTTCCATTTATTACCCATGATTCCATTTTAAAACTAAATGACATACGAACGGTTAGTATAAATCGCATTCTATATCAACATCAGGGATTTATCGCGCCTTCCTCTACCACATACAAGAAAATCGAGGAATTAGTTCTGCAAAAATATTTCCCAAGTTTTGTATATGCCTATCGCCAATTAGAAAACCAATTAAATGTATTACAACAACATCTTTCCGAGACAGAACTGTAACTGCATATAGTAAAAATGTTTCGCGCAAGTGCGCATCAAAAAAAGACACCATTTACAATACCCATTGTAAGTGGTGTCTTTTCCTTTTTATAGTCTTATCTTCAAGGCTCTGGTTGCATTCAAGACTGCCAGCACCATAACACCGACATCGGCGAAAATGGCAACCCACATATTGGCAATACCCAGTGCGCCCAAGATCAG
This sequence comes from bacterium, assembly GCA_963629085.1. Lineage (GTDB taxonomy): Bacteria > Bacillota > Clostridia > Lachnospirales > Lachnospiraceae > Pararoseburia. Next base: position 30,946 of record CAVGHS010000001.1, on the reverse strand, counting down.
ACAGACTGCCTTGACCGCAAGTGCAAAGACAATGTTTTCCCGCACGATCTTCAAAGTCCGTACAGAGATCTTCATGGCAAGTGCGATCTTTGCCGGATCGTCGTCCATGAGTACCACATCGGCTGCCTCGATCGCTGCATCCGATCCCATGGCTCCCATGGCAATACCAATGTCTGCGCGGGATAATACCGGAGCATCGTTGATGCCGTCACCGACAAAGGCTAAGTTTTCCTTTTCTCCCTTGGCATCTAAAATCCGCTCAACCTGGGCGACCTTATCTGCCGGGAGCAGTTCGCTGTGGACTTCGTCAATGCCAATCTCCGCTGCCACACGCTGTGCCGTCTCATTGGCATCCCCGGTCAGCATGATGGTCTTTTTGATACCATTTTTTTTCAGACCAACAATGGCATCCTTTGTGGTCGGTTTTACCACATCGGAAATGACGATACATCCCGCATAAGTGCCATCCACGGCAACATAGCAGACGGTTCCCTCTTTGTGCTCATTGGTAACGGTCAGATTCTCCCGCTGCATCAGGCGCATATTACCGACATAGACTTTCTTGCCGTCTACCTGTGCACACACACCATGTCCGGCGATCTCCTCGATGTCAGAGACACGGGAAAGATCCAGTTCCTGTCCATATGCCTTTTTCAGACTCAGGCTGATCGGATGGGAGGAAGAACTCTCTGCATAGGCTGCCATGCCAAGCAGAGTCTCCTGATCAAATCCATTTTCCGGATAGGAGGCGGTCACCTCAAATACACCCTTGGTCAATGTTCCAGTCTTGTCAAAGACAATATACTTGGTCGCAGACAGTGCTTCCAGATAATTGGATCCCTTGACCAGAATACCGTTGCTGGATGCACAACCGATACCACCGAAGAAAGACAGTGGAATGGAAATCACCAGCGCACACGGACAAGAGATAACAAGGAAGGTCAATGCTCTGATGATCCACTCGCCCCACATTGGACTAATCCCCATAAGCAGGCGCACGATCGGTGGCAAAATAGCAAGTGCCAGGGCACTGTAGCAGACCGCCGGTGTATAATACTTGGCAAACTTGGTGATAAAGTTCTCGGATCTGGACTTCTTCATCGCAGAATTCTCCACCAGATCTAAGATCTTGGATACCGTAGAATCGCCAAACTCCTTGGTCGTCTTTACCTTGATCCTGCCGGTCATATTGATACAGCCACTGATGATCTCATCGCCGCAGGATGCATCTCTCGGCACACTTTCTCCCGTAAGTGCGCTGGTATTTAATGTCGTATTGCCCTCTGTGATGACGCCGTCGATCGGCACCTTTTCTCCCGGATTGATGATGATCTCAGAACCGATCTCCACGTCATCCGGATCGACCTTTTCCAGTTTGCCGTCCACCATCATATTGGCGTAATCCGGTCGGATATCCATAAGTGCCGCGATATTCTTACGGCTCTTTCCTACGGCTACACTCTGGAAGAGTTCGCCGATCTGGTAAAAGAGCATAACCGCTGCGCCTTCTTTGTATTCACCCAGACAAACAGCACCCACGGTTGCGACTGCCATCAAAAAATTCTCATCAAAGACCTGACGATTTAAAATGCCCTTGCCCGCCTTTTTTAAGATATCGTATCCAATGACCAGATATGGCACAATATACAGGGCTAACCGGGCAATCCAGGGCAGTTCTACCAATGCATCCAGCACAGACACTGCCACCAGTAAGATCAGGGAAACGATAATGCGATAAAGTACGTTTTTTTGCTTCTTACTCATATGCTTTCTCCTTTACGACTCACACCGCCTCCGTGGCACTGCCCCGAAATGCGGTTCTTCTTATAAAAAGATCTCGCAATCGTCCTCTACGACCTTGCAATTCTTGTATGCCTGCTGCATAACCGCATCGACGTCTGCGCCTTCTTCAAATTCCACCTTTAACTTCAAGGTCATGAAACTCAAGGTCGCGTTCTTGACGCCCTCGGTATTCTTTACGGCTTCCTCCATCTTTGCTGCACAGTTTGCGCAATCAACCTCTACATCATATGTCTTTTTCATAATTTTGTTCTCCTTTTTTCTTTTTATTCTTTATCATACAAGATGGTCATCCATCTGTATCTACTCCTCTACATGATCCATACCCATGGATAGGATCGTGCGCACATGGTCATCATCCAGCGAGTAAAAAATACTCTTACCACTCCGTTTGAACTTGACTAACTTAGCGTCCTTTAAAATACGGAGTTGATGACTGACCGCCGATTGGTTCAGGTTTAAGATCTGTGCAATATCGCTGACACAGAGTTCGCTTTCAAATAAAGCATACAAGATCTTGATCCTGGTCGAATCTCCAAAGACCTTGAAAAGTTCTGCCAGATCATAGAGGTATTCATCCTCCGGCTGGTTCTGCAGTACCTTTTCTACCAGTTCCTCGTGTGCTGCCAAAAATTCTGACTTCTGCTCTGCCACCTGAAATCCTCCCTTCTTTTTCTTTGTCTTTTGTACTTTTTGCCTTTATCATCTGTTCATATGTAATTATATTCATATGTTCATGTGTTGTCAACACTTACTCCTAAATTTCTGTACCTTTTTTTCTATTCCACATAGAATAATAAAAAAAGAAAGAATTTCAGTTATGGCAACTTTTTACAATCAGGCGACCTTGTCCTACAACGGCAATACGACCACATCCAATATCACGACCGGTGAACTGGTCGAAGTGCTCTCTGCCACCAAGACCGCCGTACAGACTGAGTATCAGCAGGATGATACCCTGACCTATGTCGTCAATATCTTAAACTCAGGCAACACCACCATGACCGGAGTGACCATCTCCGATAATCTGGGTGCCTACACCGTGAACACCTTAACACTGGTTCCTATGGACTATGTGACCGGCACCGTCCGCTATTATGTCGGCGGTGTCTTACAGCCGACACCGACCGTGACCGCCGGCCCGCCACTGACCATTTCCGGTCTGTCTGTTCCGGCAAAAGGCAATGTCACCGTCATTTATCAGGCTAAGACCAATGCCTATGCGCCGCTGGCGGAAGAAAGCAGCATCACCAATACGGCGACCATCAACGCCAACAATATCGCTAATCCGATCACGGCAAATGCCACGGTAAATGCTTACAGTGAGCCGGTGCTCCGCATCAGCAAATCTCTGACACCAACGACCGTTTCCGAAAACGGACAACTGACCTACACCTTCATCATCCAGAACTATGGCAACACCGCAGCCGATGAGGCCGATGCCCTGATCGTTTCCGACCGTTTTGATCCGATCTTAAATCCGATCACGGTTTCCTTCAACGGCACTGCCTGGACGGAGGGTACAGAATACACTTACGACACCACAAGCGGACAGTTTGTATCGACCGCCGGTGCCATCACCGTCCCTGCTGCCTCCTATACCCAGGATCCGACGACCGGTGCCATCGCCGTCGTCCCGGGTTCCGCAACCCTGACCATCACCGGAACGGTTTAAGTTTCCGGCACTTCTCGGTCAAATAAAAGAAAAGCCCCGCGCGCACCATGCGCACGAGGCTTTCTGTTTGTATAACTTTCTTCTTATTATAACAGCATCATTTTTAAAAATCCCAGTACCAGTAAATGCAGGGGATAGAATACATAAAAGAACCACTTGTGTAGGGACTTCTTACTGCCTGCCTTTCCATTATAAGTAAAATGTAAGAGCAGAGGTACCAAAAAGACGCCCACCTGATAGATCCCCCAGATGCCAAATCCACCAAAGACAAAACTGCAGATAGAGATCAGGGTATAGATCGACCACTTCTTCTTTGCGTCATCCCGGTAGCAAAAGAAGCACAAGGCATAGAGGATGTCAAAAACGGGCCAGTCTCCAAAAATGGACAGGATACAAAGGAAAGCAATGATGGCTTTTTTCTGCGCCTCCATCAGCGTCCCTTTATCCCATAACCAGATGGCAAGCAGGGCTAAAAAGAGAGTATAAATAACACCCGGCGAAAATTCAAATATATAATTTCCATTTGATTTATGAATTGGTAAATGTCCGTACTCAAAAAAGGTAAAGGGGATCCAGGATATGACCGCGAAAATAGCGAGCCTCTTGGCATAGTTTTTTACGCTCCTTGTATGCACATATCCCTCGGCAATAAAATATGCCATGGTCGGTCCTGTCAGCCGACCGATCATATGCATGATCTGACCCTGCCAGGAAGCCAGCGGCACAAAAGCCCAGGCAATGTGATCGATGAGCATGGCTAGGATCACAATATATTTGATCTGATTACGGTTTAAAGAAAGCATGGCTTGTTCTCCTTCTGGTGTCAGAACCTGACACCAGAATATAATAACAAGCCACTTCCTTTCTGTAAAGATTTACCTGTCAAAGAAGATCTTCATATCTTCCTCCACACTGCCAATACCTGCGATCCCGAAGTTATCAACCAAAACCTTCGTCACATTCGGTGATAGGAATGCCGGTAAAGTCGGTCCCAGATGGATGTTTTTCACACCAAGGGCTAAGAGTGCCAGAAGGACAATGACTGCTTTCTGCTCATACCAGGAAATATTATAGACGATCGGCAGTTCATTGATGTCATCCAGTCCAAAGATCTCCTGCAACTTCATAGCGATAACCGCCAGCGAATAAGAGTCGTTACACTGTCCTGCATCCAGCACACGCGGAATATCTCCAATAGAACCCAGATTTAATTTATTGTATTTATACTTGGCACAACCGGCTGTCAGGATGACCGTATCCTCCGGCAATGCCTTTGCAAAATCAGCATAGTAAGAGCGGGACTTGGCTCTGCCGTCGCAGCCTGCCATAACTACGAATTTTTTGATCGCACCAGTCTTTACGGCATCCACGATCTGATCTGCCAGCGCAAATACCTGTGCATGAGCAAAGCCACCGATGATCTCGCCCTGTTCAATCTCCTCCGGTGGCTGACAGGTCCTGGCAAGTGCGATGATCTGGCTGAAGTCTTTTTCCCGGCCTATCTCGCCTGCAATATGCTTGCAGCCCGGATAACCGGATGCTCCCGTGGTAAAGAGACGGTCTTTATAGGAATCCTTTGGCGGTACGATACAGTTGGTCGTCATCAGGATCGGACCATGGAAGGACTCGAACTCTTCCGTCTGCCTCCACCATGCATTTCCGTAGTTGCCAACAAAATGCTGGTACTTTTTGAATGCAGGATAATAATGTGCCGGCAACATTTCCGAATGGGTATAAACATCCACGCCGCTGTCCTTGGTCTGTTCTAAGAGCATCTCCAGATCCCGCAGATCGTGTCCGGATACCAGGATACCCGGGCGCTTGCCAACGCCGATATTGACCTTTGTGATCTCCGGGTTGCCATAGGCACTTGTATTGGCTCCATCCAAAAGTGCCATGCCCTTGACACCATACTGTCCTGTCTCCAATGCCAGCGCCACCAGATCATCCACGGATAAAGTATCATCCAGAGTTGCTGCCAGCGCCCGCTGTAAAAAGGTATCCAGTTCGTCGTCATCTGCCAACAATACATTGGCATGCTTGGAATAGGCAGACAGACCCTTGAGCCCATAAGTTATCAATTCACGCAGAGACCGGATATCCTCATCCTGGGTTGCCAAAACGCCGACGCTTTTTGCTTTTTCCATATAAGCCGATGGATCTGCCGTCCAAAGGGCTGCCTCCGGCAATCCACTTCTATCCTCTAATTGCTGCAAGAGTGCCTCCTTGCAGACTAAGGTATCTGCGATCCGCTTTTCAATCTGTGCCCCATCAAAATTTGCATTGGTGATGGTAGTAAAAAGATTTAAAGTGATACGGTGGTTGACCTCCTGGGAAACCTCTTTGCCTTCCCCGCGCAGTGCCGTCGTAAGCGCAGCGCTTCCCTTGGTCACATATATCAAAAGATCCTGCAATGCAGCCACTTCCGGTGTCTTACCGCAGACACCGCGCACACTACAGCCCTTGCACCCTGCTGTTTCCTGACATTGATAGCAAAACATCTTATTTTCCATTTTTATTCTCCTTAATCTTGCTTATTTGTCTTGTTTTTCACTGACAGACTCATTATAATATGATTATCATAACAATTATGTTGTTATGACAACAAAAGGAGATAAAATGAATTACCAATTTTTAGCAAATACCAGATTATTTCGTGGCATCGCCGTGGTCGAACTGGAGAAGATGCTGACCTGTTTTTCCGTGCAGACCAAACAATACGAAAAAGGCAGTCTGATCCTGCGCGCCGGACAGACCATTTCTGCCATAGGACTGATCCTCTCCGGCAATATCACCATTGAAAATAATGATCTCTGGGGCAACCGCACGGTCATGGATCGGTTGGGCGCAGGCGCCATCTTTGCCGAGTCCTACGCCCTGACACCCGACGAGATCCTCATGGTCGATATCGTCGCCAACGAGCCGACAGAAGTCCTCTTCTTACAGACAAAGACCATCTTAAATCCCTGCCGAGAGTCCTGCTACAGCCACCGCGCCCTGCTTGGCAACCTGCTTGCTATCTCCTCACAGAAAAACCTGCATATGTCCCGCCACATCCTCCACACCTCCCCCAAGACCATCCGCGGCAGGCTCTTATCCTACCTGTCCTTTTATGCACAAAAAGAGGGCAACTACGAATTCGACATCCCCTTTGACCGCCAACAACTGGCAGATTATCTGGGGGTCGATCGCAGCGCCCTATCCAACGAACTCAGCAAGATGCAACGTGAAGGCATCCTAAGTTCCAAAAAAAATCATTTTAAACTTACACCTGATTGCCTGTAGGGATCTCTCCTTTTTCATAGCCCAGTGCATTCTCCAAGGTCGTGTGGCTGATGGCTTCCATAGCCTCCTCGGTAAAGAATGCCTGATGTGAGGTGACGATCACATTCGGGAAAGACAAAAGTCTTGCCGTAACGGAATGTTCCATGATATCTGCCTCGCGGTTTTCAAAGACATTGCCGGACTCCTCCTCATAGACATCCAATCCCACACCATGAAATTTGTGGGCACGGATCCCGGCAATCAGATCGTCCGTATCTACCAGTTCTCCGCGTGAAGTATTGACCAGCACCACCTGATCTTTCATCAGGGAAATGGTCTTGGCATTGATCATATGATAGTTGTCGATCGTGAGCGGACAATGTAAAGAGATCAGGTCACTTTCCCGGAAAACTTCTTCTAATTCTTTATACTCGATAAAATCTAAGGACGGATTGGGATACTTGTCATAGGCGATCACCCGCATACCAAAGCCACAGCAGATGCGCGCCATAGCGGCACCGATCTTGCCTGTACCGATAATGCCTGCGGTCTTGCCGTAGAAGTTGATTCCCATGAGCCCTTCCAGGCTGAAATTGTTTTCCCGCACCTTGATATATTCTTTATGGATGCGGCGGTTGACGCTCATAGCCAGTGTCATGGCATGTTCTGCTACTGCTTCCGGGGAATAGCCCGGCACACGCAAAACCGTGATGCCAAGTTCTTTTGCCTTTTCCAGATCTACATTGTTGAAGCCTGCACAACGTAATAGGATCAGCCCTACGCCTTCTTCATGCAAGACTTCCAGAACCGGTGCGGATAAGTCGGAACTGACAAAGGCACAGACAGCATCATAGCCTTTTGCCAGAGCCGCCGTTCTCACATTGATATCTGCATCCAGATACTCGATCTCTATGGTCGCATAGTTTGTCCCTTCCTTATCAAAAGAATCGATATCATATTTCTTTGCATCATAAAATAAGATCTTCATTTAATTTTATCCCTTCCTTCATAGATCGGTCTATATAAATCTTACAGCCAGTCTTCCAGCACGGCATCCACTACAGTTGCCTGCTGTTCCTCTCGTGAAATGCCGGCTTTGCCATCGCCGTCCTGCTCTCCGTAATTGCCATAGTAAGCGTGATTGCCACCTGCAAACCGGATATCATCCGTCGTATCCTTTGGCAGATCATCTGCATATTTTGCCAGTTTATCCCGGTTGATGACACCGTCCTCGCTGCCGACCAGAGAAATGACCGTAAGATCGCTGTCCGAAAGATCCTTGGTCGAATAGGCTGCCAAAAGAAGGAGTCCGTCCAGTTCCTCAGTATGATCTGCCGCATAAGAAGCCGCCATGGCTCCGCCCAGAGAATGTCCGCCGATATACCAATGCTTATACTTATAGGCTGTCATGACATCCGTCGCCTTATTCATGCCAAAAATCGCCAGATTGCCCGGCATGGTGACCAGATAGCAATCCAAACCATTTGCCGCCAACTGCTTCATGAGCGGTGCGTAGGAGATCTCCTCCACCTTGGCTCCCGGATAAAAGACCATGGCACTCTCTGTCCCCTTGCCATCAAAGAAATAGCCTTCCTCCGTCTTGGTCACGGTAACCTCTGCATCCGATTCCAGTGCATCCTCTACGCCTTCGGCGTGATAATATTGGTTGAGGTATGCCATGATCCCTGTGATCAGGGAAATAGCGATCACAATAGTGATCTCTATTTTTAATTTTTTGCGCTGACTTGTGTTCTTCATATTGCTATCCTATCTTTATTTTTTGAAAATACAAGCATTCTATACGCCTGTCTCTACAAAATGGCAGTTACCAGATTGTTCTCGATCTGTACGCCCGGTACGCTGCTGACATACTTGGAAAGTCTGGCATAACCGTAATCCTTGTATTTGAAATCCGGATATTCCGTCGCGATCATTCTGCCAAGTGTTCCCAGTTCCACCGTGCTGGCTGCCGCTTTTTGGACAAATTTTTGTACGTCTTTTTCAATATCCTTGCCATGGTCACTGCTGCGCAGGATATAGATGGCAGTGCCCTTTTGCATGGTCTCAAACTTGGTCGCTTCCTCGATAAAGGTGCGCATGGAACTGTAACCGTAATTTCGTTCGTCAAAGTCCGGGAAAAGTCTTTGCAGATTGCTCTTGGTAGATCCCAGATTGGCATGCTCGCCTTCATTTTCGCTCTGCTGGATCAGTTCGTTAATTGCTGATTTAATTTCTCCTATCGGTGTGATGGAATCGCCCTTGCTGTCATGGGCGCTTTCCTTATGACTCTTTGCCTTAGAAGTCTCCTTGACTTCCTCATCCACGATCTTATCCAAAAACTTGTACTCATTGCAGGCTGCGATAAAGGTCTTGGATGCGTCGGATTTGCCCATGCCGATCACAAACATGCCCTCTTCACGCAGGCGGTTGACCAGTCTGGTAAAATCACTGTCCGAAGTCACGATACAAAATCCATCCGTCTTGTCCTGATACAAAATATCCATGGCATCGATCACCAGCATGATGTCCGATGCATTTTTGCCGGACGAGTAGCGGGGCTGCTGGATCGGCACAATGGCATGCTTCAATGCCTTTTTGTGCCAGTCTGCCAGATTGGGACTGGTAAAATCCCCATACATTCTCTGATAGGTGATCACACCATATTTTTTTAATTCACTGATAATGGCATCGATATACTTGGAACTCGCGTTCTCCGCATCGATCAAAAGTGCCAGACGTTTTTCTTCCATTTTATACTCCACTGCCTGCTACTGTAAGTCTTTCAGGCTCTCCATCAATTCCAGATCCGACTGTAATACCTTAAAATTTGTCGTGATCGGTTCCTCACCCGGCTTGGTCACGGTAATCTCAAAGACGGTTCCTTCCTCCACGCGGGAAGAAAATACCACCTGTAAGAACTTTACAAACTTAGGGTGATTGTTTGTAAACGTATTTTTTGCGTTCATAAGTTTCATCATGGTTCCCGGATTGATCATATTTATACCTCTACTTCCCCTGCAAGCACGCGCTTGTAGTCCTCGTAATTTTTCTTTAGTAATGTCGGTGTATCCAATTCATACGGACACTTCTTTTTGCAGGCGCCACATTCTTTACAGCCCTCAATCTTTTTCATCTCTGCCTGCATCTCCTCGGTCAGCCAGTTTGCTGACGGCGCACGACGGAGCATGAGGGACATACGGGCGCACTGGTTGATCATGATACCTGCCGGACATGGCATACAATAGCCACAACCACGACAGAAATCTCCGGTCAGTTCCTGACATTCCTTGGCAATAAATGCCCGGATCTCATCGGTCATTTCCGGTGTCTGATCCATAAAGGCAAGCCATTCGTCCAACTCGCTCTCCTTTTGGATGCCCCAGATCGGCAGGACATTATCAAACTGTGTCATATATGCCATGGCTGCGGTGGAATTGTTGATCAGTCCTCCTGCTAAGCCTTTCATGGCGATAAAGCCCATGTTGTGTTTGCGGCAGTTCTCCACCAGTGCCAGTTCTCTGTCCGCTGACAGATAAGAAAATGGGAACTGCAAGGTCTCATACAGACCGGATTCGATGATGTCCTCTGCAATACCGATCTTGTGTGCCGTGATACCGATATGACGGATCTTGCCCTGGGCTTTTGCCTCCAGCATTGCCTCATACATACCTGTGTCATCCCCCGGTGCAAAAACGCGGTCTGCACAATGGAACTGGTAGATATCCAGATAATCGGTCTTTAAGTTGCCCAGTGTAGTCTCCAGATCTTTCCAGAATCCTTCCGGTGTCTTGGTTGCCGTCTTGGAGGCGATGTAGATATTTTCTCTGACATCCGCAAGTCCCAAGCCCATTTTTTCTTCGCTGTCGCTGTAGGCTCTCGCCGTGTCAAAAAACCGCATACCGCCCTCGTATGCCTTTTTCAAAAGTCCCGCTGCATCCTCAGCACTGATACGCTGGATCGGGAGTGCCCCAAAGGCATTCTGCGGCACTGTGATCCCTGTGCTTCCTAAGGTAATGTTTCTCATTTGCTTTTCCTCCCTTATTCTTCTGCCTGTCCGTATATTCCGTTGATCTTGACGGTAAAGACTGCCTCAGCCCCATTGAAACTCTTGGTCTCGCCATTATCGTCTGTGTAAGAACGTCCGTAATTTTCCGGGAAAGTCACATTGACCTCAACAGTCTCTCCTACCTTATGACCCTCCAACTGCTCCTCAAAGTCATCGATAAAAGTATGGGATCCAATGGTCAGATCCTGTCCTTCTGCGGTTCCTCCCTGGAAAACATAGCCGTCAATACTGCCGGAATAGTCGATATTGACCGTGTCGCCTTCCTTGACTTCCAGACTGGTATCTGTAAGTAATGTCGTCTTTGTCGTATCCGAAGCATCCTGTGTGGTGGAATCCTCAGTGGTATCTGTCGTTGTCTGCTGGGTATCATTTGCCTCAGCAGCCGCCTTTTGCTTACGGCTGTCGATCACGCCATAGACGATCATGCCGACAAAAAATGCAACGATAAGTGCGATGATGATGGCATTTCTCACCAAGCGCATGGTTGCCTGTTTTTTACGTTCTGCGGCTCTTCTCTCCTGCGCCATTTTTTTATTTTCTTTCTTCATTTCGTATGATTACCTCCTTAGATGATAACTCTTATATTATAATGAATCTTCCACATTCTGGCAACGGATAAGTCGCTGCTCGGTCAGCGCGATCCACTCGTCCAGACTCAGGGGCTGGTAGTCCGAATACATACAAAAGCAATTCAGCATATGGGAAGAAAGGGACTGGGGATTCCCCTCACGATCCGTGATCTGGGTCTTTTGCACCATCTGCTGATACTGCTCGATCAGGCGCTCATCATGGCTGTCATGCACATGCCCGTAAAGCATATAAGTCCGCGGCTCCCCCTTTTTGTTTTTCAGATACTGCCCGTTATAGCAGGCAATGGGATAATGGGAAAGGACGACCTTGCGCCCGTCATCATGGAGTTCTGCATAAGGATAGATCCAGCCAAAGCGCTCCTTATGAAAAGTCTTGCTCCGCAGATAACGGTTGTCATGATTGCCAACGATCAAGAACAACTTGCCCTGCAAACGATCTAAAAGAGCGTTGGTCTGCTCGGCATTTCCCATGGAAAGATCGCCTAAGATCACAACTTCATCGCGGTTTCTGACCTTTTCATTCCATCTTTTTATCATATATTCATTCATTTCTTCCACGGAGGCAAAGCCCCTGTGATCCATTTCCCGGTTGAGTGCCTCATGGAAAAAATGGCAATCCGCAATGTAATACCGCATCTGTCCCTCCTTATACTAACATAATATCGTTTAATATCCTGCGACAGTCTTTATAAGCGGGATAGTTGGTCTCTACCTCCTGCCAGAAAGCCTTGGAATGGTCCATATGCCGACGGTGCGCCAGTTCGTGCACCACGACGTAGTCTAAGAGTTCCTGCGGCAGATAAGCCAGACGATAATTGAAGTTAAGATTCCCCTTGCTGCTGCAACTGCCCCACCTGCTCTTTTGATTACGCATAGAAATAGAGCCGTAGTCTATTCCCATGCAGTCTGCATAGTAGTCTACGCGCTCTATTATCTTTTGCTTTGCTATTTTTTTGTCAGACGCCGTCAGGCTCTCCCATGCCGGGATGTCATAAGGATTTTCTGCCAGATGCTGTCTTCTCGCAAACATCCGGCTGCGGTTCTCCTCAATCCAACGGGCGTGCGAGGTCACAAAACGACGGATGGTCCGATCTGAAATCCGCATGGGTACACGCGCAAGGACAGATCCATCCGTCCGGATCTGAAGCGCCATGCTTCTTCGCTTGGATCTTACAATCTCGACCTCGATTTCTTCATTTTCTAAGGCAATAATCAGTTCTGTCAACATTTTCCCTTAATCAAGGATCCTGCCATCAATGGAGATGGTCACGACCTGCCAAGGAAGGAATTTGCCGCTGTTTTGTAAAGCAGTCTTGGCTGCATACTCCAGCCCGCCGCAACACGGTACTTCCATACGCACGATCGTCACGCTCTTAATGTCATTTGCCTTGATGATCTCCGTTAATTTTTCACTGTAATCGATCGCATCCAACTTTGGGCAACCGATCAACGCCACATGCCCCTTGATAAATTCCTCATGGAAGGCTGCATAAGCATATGCCGTACAGTCTGCCGCGATCAGAAGTCTGGCACCGTCAAAATAAGGTGCCTGTGGCGGAGCCAGTTTGATCTGCACCGGCCAGTTGGCAAGACGGCTGACACTTGCAGCCTTTGTCACTGCCGCATCCTCCGGTACATCCTCATGTGCAATGGCTTTTGCCATGCTGCCCGGGCATACGAATGGCTTTGGCTGATCTTTTGCCGCTTCCATACGCGCCTTGACTGCGACCTCGTCATAATCTGCCGCTTCCCTTTCAATGATATGGATGGCATCCATCGGACAATGCGGCAGGCAGTCGCCAAGCCCATCACAATAATCATCCTTGATGAGTTTTGCCTTGCCGTTTACGATCTCAATGGCTCCCTCATGGCAGGCTGTCGCACAGGAGCCACATCCATTACATTTTTCTTCTTCAATATGAACAATCTTTCTTCTCATGATCTATTCTCCTTTTGTTTCCTAAGATGACTCGATCATAAGACATTTGTCCGAAAAAATATGTTGTATCTACAACATTTCATTTAAAATCTGACGTAAAACATCTTCCACACGGTCACAGCGATTCGCCTTGACATCCTCCATGGTCGGATTGCATTTTTGCATTAGATAAGGTTGTCCTACAAATTCCAACATAGAACGGTCGTTTTCGTTGTCACCAAATGCGACCATTTCTTCCGGTGCGATTCCCATCTGTTGACCGATGGCAGCGAGTGCCGTTCCCTTATTGGCGCCGAGCGGTGCAAAGTCCGCCCACTCATTACCGGATACCATCAACTGGCATCTGCCGGCGATCTTTTCGGTAAAATATGCCGTCACCTGATCCCGGTAGTCCTTTGGGGTAAAATACGACACTTTGATGATCGGCTCCGTGATCTCCTCCGGTGCTCCGATCACGGTCACATCGTTTTTGATGTGGTTTCTCAGATAATCCACATAATCATCCGTCTTTGGCACCACATAACAGGTGCGCTCCCCGGAGATCAGTACTTCACATTTTGGATCGTCAATGACCATATGACAAAGTTCCAAGGCTAAATCTCTGTCAAACTCCCGTTTGAGCAGAACCCTGTCCCGATAAAAGACCAAGGCTCCGTTTTCACAGAGATACATGACATCCCCATCCACCTTTTTGAACATATTATATAAGTTAAAATATTGTCTGCCGCTGGCAGGCACAAAGATCACGCCCTTTTTCGTCAGTGCCGTGATCAGTTCGATCGCCTCCTCGGAACAATCCGGCATATAATTCTGTAAAAGCGTGCCGTCCAGATCCGATGCGATCAGTTTTACCTTTTGCTTCATTTCTAACCTATCCTTTTTCTCTTTTTCGCCTACCTATCTTAGCAGAAAGTCCGCAGGATTTCCACCTTGCGTGCCGCAGAATCCCAGGAAAATTCCGCCAGATCCTGTCCCAGTGTCGCCAGCACCGATGCCGCATCCACACTCCAGGCACTTGCCTGCAACTGCCGGTAAAGGAAATCCACCGCCTGTAGATCCTGATTTTCCAGTGCAGACTGCATCATTTCCAAGAGATTTTCCTTGGTCTCCGCCGTCGTATCCTTGTGATCTTTGAAATAGTCCGCCAAGTGCCTTCTGGCGTCCCTGATCTGCTCCATGAGCATAGGATGCAGGGTCTGCACCTGATCGGTCTGTCCACCGCCCAGCGCTATCTCTTGCAGGCGGGCTGTCTTTGACAAAAGCAGGGCTCCCACAGTCGCCGCCGTTCCCTTTAGGGTGTGGATGCAGCGTCTGTAGTCCTCTTTTGTCTCATCCGTCCATGTTGCCTCAAAAAGAGTCGTCAACTTTTCCTGCGTTCTCGCGAGATCACGGGCAAATTCCTGCAAGCCGGTACGATAGCGCGATGGGTTCTTCCAGATCAGCATGGCATATTCCGCATCAAACTCCTCGATCTGGGGCAGTTCCATATCTGCCTGCGCCTGATCTGGATCTTCCATCTGCCCTTTTTCCACCAGTTCTTTTGGCAGATAGGTCAAAAGCATCTTTTCCAATTGGTCATAAAGGATCGGCTTTGGCAAAAAGTCACAGAAGCCCTCTGCCAGATACTTTTCTCTCGCACCCGCAGTCACATTTGCAGTCAACATGACGATCGGCACCTGCTGACAGAGATTGCCCTCATCCGCAAGCATATGGCGCCGCGTCTCGATACCATCCATTTCCGGCATCATATGATCCAAAAAGATCAGATCATAGGCATGTTCTTTTGTCAGGCGCAGACACTGCGCACCGCTGTCTGCCTCAGTGATCTGTATCTTGCTCTCCTTTAAGAGTTCCACAAAGACACGTCGGTTCATCTCGTTGTCATCAACCAGAAGGATCCGGGCTTTTGGTGCTACAAATCCGGAGGCGAACTCCTCATATGCCACATTCTGTGCCACCATCTGCTCAAACTCCCCGATCGGTGTCGGATCCGCTACCGGCTGGTACAAGACAAAGGAAAAGTCACTGCCGACACCTTCCTGGCTCCAGACATCCAGCTTGCTTCCCATCAACTGTAAAAGGGAAGAAGAAATACTCAGTCCCAGACCGCTGCCTTCAATATGGCGGACTGCCGCTTCCTCTACACGGTCAAAGCGTTCATAGATCTGTGGGATCTTTTCCGGTTTGATGCCATTTCCGGTATCTTTGACCGAAAAGCGCACGCCCGGATCTGCATTTTCCGTCGTATGCACCGGCTCCACAAAAAAGGTCACACTGCCCCGGGCTGTGTACTTGATGGCATTGGTCAAAAGATTGATCAAGACCTGACGGATACGGATATCATCCCCGATATAAGCACGCGGCAGGTTTGGATCCACCACGACCTGAAAGGTCAGATCCTTTTTCTTTGCATGCGGCGACAACATCTGATAGAGATCGGACAGCATATTGCCCAGATCATAATGTACCGGAAGGATATTGAGTTTGCCGGTCGATAACTTGGAAGAATCCAAAATGTCATTTACCAGACTCAGCAGCATATTTGCCGCACTCTCCACATCTTTTCCATATTGCAAGATCTGTGGTTCCTTTGCCTCGCGCAGGATCATCTCATTCATGCCCATGATGGAGTTGATCGGAGTCCGCAGTTCGTGTGACATACTGGCGATAAAATCACTCTTTGCCTGATTGGCTTCGTTGGCGGCTGTCACAAGAGACTGGATCCGCTTCATCTGCTTTTCCTCATCCGTCATATCCATGAGGAGGATGGAATAGCCCATGAGGACATCCTCCTCATAGATCTGGTCGATATGCACGTCATAGACCTGCTCGCCTAAATACATCTTATTGGCGATCCCGGTACGCAGATAGGACAAAAGTTTGGTCTCGGTCAAAAGTTGCCCCTGCCGTTGTTCTCTCAGGGATGGGAAAAGTTCTTTTGCCTTTGCGTTTGCTTCTACAAAGCCATAATTGCCATTGACAATGATGATCGGCTCATGCATATTTTCAAAGATATTGTTGTGTGCCACACGGGAGATATCAAACATATCCTGCACCATGGCAGAGGAAAAGAAAAGGATGATACCGACCGCGTTCAAAGACGGAATGAGTTCATAGCCCCGATCCAGTCCCGAAAGACGGATAGGAATGACCACAAAAGGCAGCAGGACACAGAAAAAGAGCATCTTGCAACTGCGGCGATATTTGTCATCCTTTGCCTCGCGCCAGCCCTGGAGCGCCAGCCCCGCGCAGGCAAAGATCTGACACGCATTATAGACGGAGTTAAAATAGATGACCGGTCCGTAAACCCTGTGCAGATAGGTCAGACTGCCTGCAGTCACATAATAGACATTCCGATAAAAGAGCGTATGATACTGGCCGGTCCATGCACTGAGCATGACAATGATATCTGCTAAAAGCATAACACCGACCAGATGCCCGTGTATCTTTTTGCCGGTATAGCGCATACAAAAAAGGAGAAAAAAGGTATCAATAAATGCCACACCGATATAGCGCAGTTTCATGATCAGCAAGGTGGCAGAAATCGAATCTGCCTGTATTTCCATCAGATATGCCGCATTTTCGATCAGGCATAAAAATGCCACGATCAACATCAATTTGGAAAGACGGTTGGACTTCTGGATCCCTGCCGCCAGAACAAAGGCGATACAGGCGATCGTCACGATTGCTTGAAAAATTAAGATTCCCTGACCCATACTCTCTTTTGTAAACTCCTCTTCTTTTTATAACAGTGGTGCGATCAGACGCAGGAGCATCTGGATAAAACGCATGCCCTGGCTGCGTCCGGTATTGTACTTTTCGGTAACTTCCAGACTTTCCCGCATCATGGATTCCATATCCGCTTTGGTCTCTAAGACTGCCGCCCCATAAGCATACATGCAGCCATTTTCAAAATGATGATAGAGACTGCGGTAGTCCAGATT
This sequence comes from bacterium, assembly GCA_963629085.1. Taxonomy (GTDB): domain Bacteria; phylum Bacillota; class Clostridia; order Lachnospirales; family Lachnospiraceae; genus Pararoseburia. The sequence continues at coordinate 13,668 of CAVGHS010000001.1, read as the reverse complement.
GATCGTGCCACAAGTGGCTGCCACGTCATCCACCACACACATCTTGGCATGGCAGAAGCCCGGTGTATATTCATAGATGCGGACACCGTGCTTTGCCAGACAATGATAGTAAGACCTGGTCACGGCATAGACAATGCGTTTGTCCGGGATCGCCGGTGTGATGATGCGCACATCCACGCCCCTCTTTTTTGCCAGACGGATGGCATGTACCATCTCATCGGTCAGGATGAGGTAAGGCGTGACAAACCAGCAATACCTGGTCGCCTTATTGACCAGGCTGATATAGACCTCCTCGCCCACCTGCTCGTTATCCATAGGGCGGTCTGCATAAGGCTGCACATAAGCCATGCTTTGTCCGCTCTCTCCAACCGGTTCCGTCACAGTTTCCAGATCCGCATAGGGCTGATCCAGATATTTGCCAAAATCGGCATCATCAATATCGTTGTCCTTGACCGCATTCCAGTTTTCCAAGAAGGTCGCCGTAAGGCTCCGCACTGCCAGCCCTGTGATCTTCACGCCCGTATCTTTCCAGTAGCCATAAGGATGGGTCAGATTAAAGTATTCATTTGCCATATTATAGCCGCCGGTAAAACCGACCAATCCGTCAATGACCATGATCTTTCTGTGGTCTCTGTTATTTAAAAAGAAATTCAGACCCGGCATAAAAGGGTTGAAGATACGGCACTGGATACCCAGCGCATTGAGGTGCTTGGCAAAATCTCCGTTGATAAAAGCGATACTTCCGATATCATCATAGAATACACGGACTTCCACGCCTGCCTTGACCCGCTCGACTAAAATATCCTGTACCTGATTCCAGGCTTCTGCCTGCTCTATGGCAAAATACTCCATAAAGATAAAATGCTTTGCCTTTTTTAAGGCTTCTTTTTGTGCCTCAAAACCCTTGTAAGCCTCATCATAATAGGTGATGGGACAATCTGCATAAACCGGAAATCCGCTCTTTTCCTGTAAATAATAGGAGATACTTGCCAGTTGTTCGTTCCTCTCCCGCAGTTCTTCCATGGAGGACTTCACATGGCATTCCCCCGGTTCCTGCGCCAGCATAGGCAGAACGACTGCGTCCACGGTATCATAGCGCTGCCGCATCTTATAGGTATGACCATTCAGACCGACCAGAAGATACATAATGATGCCAAAGATCGGAAAGGCTAGGATCAGCATGATCCAGGGGGTCTTCATACTGCTTGTCCGATCCTGCGCATAAATGCAGACGACCAGGATGGTTGCAAGCACACGCGTAGCAATGTTAATCCACTCGGCATAATCATTTAATTTTGTAAAGATCACGACGATAAAGGCAATCTCCAAAGCGATCGCAAGTACGGAGAAAAAGAGTCTTGCAATACCGTTTTTCACATGTGCTTTTTTCTCATAGGTCCGTTTTTTCATTCTTTTGCCACTCCTCTGTCAGACCATTGCACTCCCCAGAATATCTATGATTTTCTTGTGTTTCTTCATTATAGAGCATTCCCCTTTTATATTCAACTTGCCCCATTCTATGTCTTACCAATTTTCTCCTATTGTTTATATGTTACAAAGTTGTTACAATTCTTTTTGTCAACAGCTGAGACAAATAAAAACAAAGGAGGCATTTATTATGTGTTTTAATTTCAATGGTTGTTCTGCATTCTTAAAGGCGATCTGTAAATACCTTGGCATTGGATGCTAAGCCAAAATAATATATTTTCATAAAAATCCCGCAGGAAGCATGACTACATGGAAATGTAGCCGACAACCTGCGGGATTTCTTATTTCTTATTTACCAGATCTTTGACGACTTCTCCTGCCACAATGAGTCCGGCAACCGACGGCACGAATGCCACACTGCCCGGAATATCACGGCGCTCCGTACATTTGTGGGCTGCCCCCGGCGGACAGATACAATGGGTCCGGCAACTGATCGCCATGTCCTCGATCGGTCTTGTCGGTTTTTCCTCCGAATAAACGACCTTTAATTTCTTGACGCCACGCTTCTTTAACTCACGGCGCATGACCTTTGCCAGTGGGCACATCTTGGTCTTATAAATGTCTGCCACTTGAAAAGCACTGGCATCCAGTTTATTGCCAGCCCCCATGCTGCTAATGATCGGCACGCCCATAGACTGGCATTTCATGACCAGTTCGATCTTTGCCGTCACGGTATCTACGGCATCCACCACATAATCGTATTCTGCAAAAGGAAAGTCATCTGCATTTTCCGGCAAAAAGAAACATTTGTAAGTCTGCACTTTTACATCCGGGTTGATGTCAAGCATACGCTCTTTCATCACGTCGACCTTGTACTTGCCAACCGTGGAACGTGTCGCGATGATCTGGCGGTTGATATTAGTCAGACATACCTTATCATCATCGATCAGGTCAAAGGCTCCCACGCCGCTGCGTACCAGGGCTTCACACACATAACCGCCCACGCCGCCTACGCCAAAGACTGCTACTCTGGCATTCTTCAGGCGCTCCATGCCTTCCTTGCCTAACAATAACTCCGTTCTTGAAAACTGTGTCAACATCTGATCTTCCTCATTTCCTACCATTTTTCTCGGAGATTATTGTAGCATGGAAGCCGCAGATGCACAAGACATAGCCGCAGGGACGTTCCTTTTGCCACATGGACTGTCCCCTTTGGCTTTGGGCAGACGATTGTCGGGCTGGAGCAGAAGATACGGGCAGGCAGGGCGCAGGGGCGGAGACAAAAAACTTTGGAGCAGGTTAGGTGAGTCTCTTCGAGAAATCTTTTTCTTTTAAGAAAGTGTCTCTTGCACAGCTTCGACTGCCGTCAGGATGTGTCCGCCCCTGCGCCCTGCCTGCCCGTATTTTCTACGCCAGCCCTTCTCTATGTTGCTCCAAGCAAAAGGGACGCCCCTGCTATAGGAGCGTCCCTTGCGTCTGCCTTAGTTCAAGCCCAGATATTTTTCTATTTCCTGTTCAAAGAACGGTGTCCACCAATCCAGATATCCTGCACGGTTTGGATGGATGCCATTTGCCATATAATAATGATATTCCGGTATGTCGGTATCCAGATCATCCCACATATCAATGATGCCAATGCCCCATTTTTCCTGCAACTTCTTAGTCAGTTCTACCATTTCGCCATACTGCGCGCTGTCATATTTGGTTCCGGTGTAGAACATGACCGGACAACCATAATGCTCGTCTGCATAAGCAATGATGTATTCCATAGCACCGGCAATCGTTGTCGTATCAAAATCATCCATATTCTTGGAATCAGAGATCTCACCCATCGGCTGTCCTGTCGTCGCATCATTGGTAGACAACTGACAGATAAAGAGGTCTGCCTGCTGGTCTGGGATATTTGCTTTCATACGCGCAATGTAAGAAGAATCTCCATTGTCCACAAGCGTAGTTCCGGAAACGGCTTCCTTCACATACTCGATACCGTCTCTGGCTGCCAAATATTCTACAAAAGATGCTTCATTACTGTTGCTGCCAAAAGTAACGGAAGATCCCAAAAAGATGATCTTTTTGCCCTGTAAAGGAGAGTCTGCAAGCGCTTGTACATTTGCCGGATCATACTGTGGCAATTCGTTTGTCTTTTCCGAAGCCACCTCTGCATATTTGTTCAAAAGTTCTTCCTGCAAAGTCGGTCCATACCAGTTCATATAACCGGTATCTGTCAATGTACCATCCTTCTGCTTATAAGCATCCAGATTTTTATCTTCGTAATCTAACTTTTCCCAGAGATCTAACACAAAGACATGATCCATACCATATTTTACCGGCCAGACTGCCTGACGCATGTCATAAATGGCATCCTTCTCGCCTTTTTGCACACTTGTAACAAAGACTGCCGGTGCTTGCCAAGTCTGCCAGCAATACGTTGCAATATACTGATAAGCTCCGGTCAACGTGGAAGTATCATAGGCACTTAAATCTGTACCATCGACCTGTTCTCCCACCTCAGTTTTCTGGTCTGTCTCTGTCGGTGGAATTTCAACCAAGATCAGATCATAAGATGCATCCGCATCCATCCCCTCTAAAGTAGCGATGTAAGAACTTTCTCCATCACCCGTGATTGTTGCATCCTTCTTGGCAAATACATCTACTGTCATATCGTTTTTCTTTTCCAGATAATCCGTATAGGATGTCTCACCATTGCCTGCCGTCAACGTAGATCCTACGACCGCAATATGTTTACCGGTCAAAAGTGTTTCCTCCGCTGTGACTTCTTCTGCTTTCACCTCTGTATCATCATTTTTTGTGGTGTCTGCATCTGCTTTTTTGCTTCCGCATCCAGTGCTCACACAGCCCACAGTCAGGGTAAGCGCCAAAAGCATTACTATCTTTCTCTTCATCTTACCTACCTCCCAATCAAAAGATAGGATAAGTATAGTCTTTTTCTATATATTATTTCCAATATATAAATAGCATATGTTATACTATATTTATTATAAGCATCGGACCATATGGGAGGGTAACAAATGATCACAGAGAAGAAACTGCTTTATTTTGTGGAAGTATGTAAAACAGAAAATATTTCGACCGCTGCCAAAAATCTTTTTATCGCACAGCCCGCCCTTTCCAAGAACATTCAGGATCTGGAGACCGATCTTGGCTATCCTTTATTTGAACGGCAGGGCAAGCATATTGCTCTCAATGAAAATGGTCGTTTGTTTTATCAATATGCTGTCCAGATCGCAGCGACTTACGATAATGCCCGCCGTGCCTTGGATTGTTATAACGATGAGGAAAATAAACATATCACGCTCGGAGTCAGTGTCTGTTCCCAACTACTTTCTGACATTCTGGATGGTTTTTATCATAAGCACCCGGATGCCAACATCTCTGTGCGTACCGGCTATCCTTTGGACTGCATGAAAGACCATTTGGATCTTCTTGTAGATGCCTATCCGCATCTGACAACCTCGACCACACCGACCAGACAATCTGCAATCTCACCCGGTTCGCAACTAATGAGTGAGGAGATTTGTCTTGCTTTTTCCGATGCCCATCCCTTTGCCTCCATGGCATCTATTTCCAGACCGATACTATATCACTATCCCTGCATTCTTCCTTCCGTGGATAGTTGCATGGGAAACCTTCTGGATGACTTGTGGAATCATTTTAAACTGCGTCCTTTACAATCTTCCAGCGATATCAACAATTCTTATGTACAATGTGAACTGGCAAGTCACGGGCGTTATTTCACCATTGTTCCGAAAAAAAGTTGGTATCCTGCATATACGGCAAACAAATTGCTTTTGGCGCCACTTCCTGATGTAAAACTCTACCGCCATATCATCCTCTACCGCCAGCCGTATCTCTCCCCACTTGCCCAGGAGTTTGCCTCTTATCTGGTGGATTATTTTGCCAATCTCTAAACGAAAAATCCCGGAAGCACCATGCTCCCGGGATTTGCTTTGCAATTCTATTTCTGTTTATTCAGCGGCTGTCTCTTCGGCATCCTCATCACTTGGAATGTCCGCATTGTTCGGTGCAAGTACACTGACAACCACACTATCCAAATGCGTCATGACCTCGACATCCTTATTCTTGGCAATATCCAGATCGCCAACTGTGATCGTATCGCCCAGATGTAGGGTAGAGCAATCTACATCGATCTTGTCTACCAGATGCTCCGGTGTTGCCTTGTAAGATACTTCCTCAAGAAGCTGCTCCAAAGCACCCTCGATCACTTTATCTTTGTTGTGAAGAACAATCTCTGCTACGGAATGTACCTTCTCGCCCTTAACAAGTGCCTGAAAATCCATTTCCACAATGCTGCGTTTCATGGCATCATAATCCATTTCCTTGATGAGAACATCATATTTCTTGCCCTCAACATCCAGCATGATCTGTGATCCCTTCATGCACTCACGCATAATCCTCTCGGCTTCCTTCTTCTCAATCTTCAGAAGTACAGAACCCTCGATCTGTTTGCCAAACAGGTTACCGGTCACATAGCCTTCTCTTCTCAGTCTCTTTGCTTTCTCCGTTGTTTCTCTTCTTTGCGCTTTTAAAGTATTCATTTGTCTTTTCCTCCATGCTACAAATCTAAGAACAGAGGGATGTTTGCGGAATGTCATTAAAACAAATGGCGTTTCGTTTCTCTTCGTTCCAAAAACTGTTATAGTCCTTTTATTTTTAAAATGCAAGAGGAAATTTCATCTTCTACAAGTGCGTATTATCTTGTCCTAAACACTACATCACAAAGAAGGTACAGGTCGCCGGTGCAAGTTCTACCTTGCCTGCTGCCTGTGCTGCCGGAATCAGTTCCGGCACCTCGTTATTTTCACCTAAGACAAGCGGTCTGTCATTTAAAGTCATGACCGTAGCGCGTACATTGCCGTCCTGTCCAGCCAAGGTATAACGCTCTGCATCCTTTGGCAGTTCGACCGTCGTCGTCTCGGTAAGAGAGTTGTTGATCACCAGATATACCACGCCCTCTTTGCCATCCTTGCGGGAATGTGCATAAACATGAGCGCCCTCGCGGATCGGCTCCTTGGTGTCATAGCAGGTCGTTCCCATCAGACGGTTCCACAGAAGTACGGCAAAGTAATTTGGACGTGGATCAAAGACTTCACGTGCCAAAAATCCGTAATCGGATGCCGCCAAGGTGTTATGGAAGATCACGCCATTGGTGACTGTGGAAAATCCAGCCAGTTCATTTAAGGTTCTAAGCACGTCCAGATAGGTAGATGCCCAGGTATCGCCACCGCCGCCGGCATCTCCTGACTCTGTTACCCACATTTCTGTATTTGGCGCATATTTATCACGGATCGGTGCATAAACCTCGGCACAATGGATCGGCACATGCAGATATTCCTCACTGTTTGCCTTTTCCGGTGCCCAGTGTGCGCTTGGCATAACCATTGCCAGACGGTCCGAAATACCATTGTAATAATGATAACTGAATACATCGAGTGCCTCTTTGGTGCCTTCCAAAAGTTCTGCAGTCGATACGTTTTCCTTGGTCAACTGCTCTACACCGCCACCACTTGCATTGTCATCGCCGCCCATAAAGTCCAGTCCGTCACCGACGCTGCTCGGTCCGATGCAAAGACATTCCGGATAGTTCTTGCGCAGCCAGACAAAGAAAAGATCCTGATCGCGTCTGTAATCTGCTGCCGTATAACCATGTGGGAAACCGGTCTCCTCCATCATGTTCGGCTCATTTGCAAACTCTGCGCCATCGATCGGCACACCATATTCTTTACTGAGAGCAAAGATCTTCTCTGCCTCTGCCGAATGCCACGGCTGGTCTGCACTGTGCAATCCCGGGCAATTTGCCACGGAGATCATGAGTTTTGCTCCGATCGCTTTAACAAAATCAAGCACACCGATCCACTGATCCTTGGTCAGTACGTTCAGATAGCCTTCCGGCACCTTGCCATTGCAAGTGCCGTCAAAATCATAATAAGTCTTGGTCGCCCAGGTACCGGATACACGCACCCATGCCGTTCCAAGTTCCTTTGCCAATTTGCGCAATTTCTCATCATAGAGGTTGATCGGTGCATAGACCTGCATCAGATCCTTATACATATCTGTGATGTTTTCACCTTTTCCTACCTGAAAAGGCTCCGTTCCCGCAATCTGTTCCGGTGTGTATGCTTTCCAGAAAGTTCCACCCGTCACTTCTGCAAATTCAATGTTATAAGACATGAGACATGGATTCATCTCACGCAGAGCACTCAGTTTTTCCGGTGCCAATGTAACAAATTCTGCCATTTTTATTACCTGCCTTTCCTCTTTTTCTGCCCACATCATAGCAGAGTTTTTGCACTGTGTATAGCAAATATTAGAAATAGGCTAAAGATATTACTGATATTGCAAAATATTTGCATATAAAAAGAGACATACCGAAAGACTTTCGTCAATCGGTATGTCTCATGCATATATAAATTAAATGTAAGGGACATCAATAACAATGTCGGTCAATGGAAAAGTGCAGCATGGATGAATATAGTTGAAATCCTTATCTGCCTCCCGGCGGTGCTCCAATTTCTTCGGACTATACACCTGCCCCTCTAACAAGAGCGAATGACACCAGCCACACTCACCGGAACGACATCTTGCCGGTGCGGCAATACCATGCTTTTCTAAGGATTGCAGAATGGTATCCTGACTGCTTACCGAGATTGTCTGCTCCTGATCACAGATTTTTACCGTTATGGATACCTGATCCGGCACCTGCATATCTTTTGGGTAATCTGCTAATTTCTTCGGTTCGTGAACCTCGCCTTGCAGTTCATGGCGAACCCACTTACGTTCGATATCCAATTTTTCAATCTCCTGATCGAGGAAATGATACATTCCGGCAGGTCCGCACATAAAAATGGAATAGTCCTCCTCCGGTGCATACTTTTGTATCAGGTCCGCCCCAACAAAGCCATGTTCAAAGCCTTCTTTTTCCTCATCACTTAATACATGCACCACCTTGATCTTGTCACATGCTTTTTCCAGAGCATCAAAATTTTCACGAAAAAGTATATCTTTTTCTGTTCTGGATCCATATAAAAGAATCAACCGAAAATCTTCATCTCCCTCTGCAATCGCCTTTGCAAAAGAATGAAACGGTGTGATTCCACTTCCTCCAGCCACACCGATCACAGTTTTTCCATCACGTACCGGAAGATACACAAATTCTCCGAGCGGTCCACTGATAGTCAGACGATCACCTACCTCGGCACGATCTAACATATAGTTGGAGGCAATTCCTCCCGGTACACGTTTGATCGTCAGCACATATCTTCCCTCCAGAGCCTCCCGTGGGGAGGAAGAAATAGAATATGGACGATTGATCTTCATCCCATCCACATCCAAAAAGATGCTCAAATATGCGCCAGCCTTAAAAAAAGCCAGTTGATCCGTTCCCCGACTTTGATCTGGTACGAAAGTAAAACTTTTGCAATTATCATCCCAAATCTTAATATCAGCAATCGTTACATACTGCTTGTCCGGATGCAATGCCTGTGCTAATCGGTTGACCGGGAAATCATGTGGCATTGGATCTGCCGATGCCTGTGCAATCCTTCTTTTACGTTCATCGTTATTTTTTAGGAAACGCAAACGATTCACAGAATTTAAATTTTTCTTATTTGCCATTTTCCTGTTCCTCCTTTGCATCTTGTAAAGTTTTAATTCCCTGAATATGACCATTGGCATAACACAGGTTGTAACCATCAATATTTTCGCAGGATGCCCCAGTCAAACGCAGTCCTTTGAACATCTGCTCATCATCCATGGCATTGAGTCGATTGATGATATTATCCCACTTATAGACCTGATAACCATACGGTGTACCATTCGGCGTGTTCAGATAACGGCAGAAAGATGCCGGTGTTGCAAATGTTATTTCTTCGATGTAAGGCCGAATCGTGATGCCCGTTGTTTTTTCGTAATAGTCCACCCAGTCATTCATGCGCTGATCTTTTACTTTATAGTAGTCCTCTGGCTTCACATTGCTCCAGAATTTAGAATCACCAAAGGTTGTAAAGAATAACGTACATGTGCCCTCTGGCGAGGAATCCGGGATAATCACATTCAAACAGTTTGCTATAAATACTCCTTTATCCGAACCATTCGCCTTTTTAAACTGTAGATCCGGATCCTGATCCGACATCACCAGTGTCGAGTATTCTGTAATTCCAAGTTCCTCTGCACTACGATTGAGCCCGACATACATTGTCTCTAGTTCTAACGCGATATCTCTCGCATTCGCCAGTTTCAGGGATTTGTCCGGTGCTTTTATCCCTTCCGGCAACATTCTTCCCATAACCATAGATGGTGAACAATTTGCAATGATATGGTCTGCCTGCAATTCTCTGCCATTCTTCAAACGCACGCCACATGCCCTATCCCCGTCAAACAATATCGTCTCTACTTCGCAGTTATACCAGATATCGCCACCATTTCTGCGGATGACATCCACTAAAGTCAAAGACAGATTGTGCGACTTCTTATCCGGCTGTCCCGGATAAAGATGCACATATTTGTATATCATCTGCACTGTTGTCAGGAAGTCCAGATAATCAGGCGGTGCACCTAAATAACACCAATAGGTATTTAAAATGTCCTGTGCCGCTTTCGGCATCTGAATGGCTTCAAATCCTTCTCTTGTTGTCAATGAAGCCAGGCGCAAAAAATCGGCATACTTTGTAAACATAACCCAATTCTTTTTTCCCGGACTCATAGCATACTTTTGTGCTTCTGCCGCTAATTCTCCCAGGTGCAGCATTTCCTCCACGCTCTCTTTACAGCCCGGCACCAATTCTTCCATTTTGGCAGCAAAAGCCGCCTTGCCCGTTGGTAAAACCAGATCTGTCTTTCCCGGAACGATCAGATGAAACAGATTTTTTTCGATATGCCATTTCATTTTTGCATCATACTCTTCAAATAATGTTCTGACAGATCCTGGGCGTTCTTCTGTTCCAAGGTCACATAATTCATGCAGGGCAGACTCAAATTCAAATCTGCCACGCACAAAACTTGTAGCTGAACCGCCCGGCAGATTATGTCTTTCCAACACCAATGTCTTTAGGCCCCCTCGAGCTGTTGTCACTGCTGCGGAAAGGCCACCATTTCCGGCACCGACAACAATAACATCATATTTGTTCTTCAATGAGATCCCTCCTCTTTTCGCATATTCTATCTTTATTATAAGACTCGTTACATAAAGTGAAATGAATAAAGCATACCAGCATCCACAATCAGATGTTGTAGCAAATATATTTTTGTTTTATAATAAAAAAGTAAAACATAAGGAGGATCCGGTATGCAGATAGCACACATTAACTCTTTTCTTCGTCTCAGCCAGGAAAAGAACATTTCAAAATGCAGTGAAAAACTGCACATCAGTCAACAAGGACTTAGCCGTCAGATCAAAGCAATGGAGGGCGAAGTTGGTTGTCCTTTATTCCTGCGCACCAATAAAGGTGTCGAACTGACAAAGGAGGGCGAACTTTTATTACCCGAATTTCAAAAATCCTGGGATGCTTATCAACAGGGACTACGTGCTCTGAACGATTACCAGCAAAGTCACCAGGAAACGATACGTGTCGCCGTGTGTCCTGGCATCAAGCAATACTTTGGTCTGGAATTTTTTAATCAGTTTCAACAGAAAAATCCCGATATAAGTCTTAGACTGACTTTCCACTCAGATATAGAATGTGAGGATGCTCTTTATCACGACGATGTAGACGCTGCCTTTTTAGATTGGCCGGAACACAAAGAACTTTATGACAATTATCTCTTGATCCATAGTCCTTTGATGGCGGTTGTTGACCGCATACATCCACTGAGTCATATGCCTGCTATCAGTATGCAAGATCTTGCAGATCAGCATGTCTATATTCCAGACGAAAGTCATCGTATGTCACAACGTTTTCGCCAACATTGGCCTGACTTTTACGATTCCGTTATCATTGATTTTGCGACAAATGAGTATGAATATTTCTACAAGTATCTACCCAAAGGGGGAAGGGGGATTGCCTTGACCTTTCGTTTTTTATGTCAGGATCTGGATCCTGATCTGGTCGCCATTCCTGTTGTTGAGGAGAGTTTTGTTGATCTCTATTATTGTACGAAAAAAGAACATGACTCCTGTCATGCTCTTGATTGTTTTTCTGATTTTATATATGAAAATGTTGATGTGCAGTTTTAATCTTTTTGCATATACTCTATGTCGATTGCCAGAATCAAGAAAAGACTTCCGGCGATAGCATAGAAAAGGTCATAGCCACTACTTCGTCCGGAAATAACAATGATGCCATGCACAAGGCAACCTACCGTAAAAATTGCCAGACCGCTCGCCCAGAATCGCAGGCTCCAGACTTTGATCCTTTTTCCCTGTAAAAGCCAGTTCAGCCCTGCGCCACCCAGAAGCGGAAATAAGAACATCAACCGCATAGCCCAAGAATATTCGCCATAACTGAAATGTTCATAGATCAAGGCAAAGATCAGTAAAAATCCTGCCAGTCCAAGATAGATCCATGTCCGTTTTTTCTCAATAACCAATGTAGACAATATCACTCACCTCGCGTTCCTTAAACGTTGATCCGTTGGTCGTCGGATTGTTGATGACTTGACCGTTAAAATACAAGGTCGATGAGCCACCGCCGTCCAGATTATAGGCTGTGACGCAGCCGTAGTCCTGCATGACCTCCGCCAGTTCATAAAGGGACAAGCCTTGGCTCTGGCTGCTTCTTCCATCTGCCACTACGATAATATAATGCAGTTCATCAATCATGCCGATCGCCGTCCGCGGATTGCTCGCCATGGCTTTTCCCACTTCCGTCGATTGATCCACAGCAATCTCTCCGTTTTCCACCAATGTCGGTCCAAAGGCAAAAAGTTGCGTCACACCACTTTCCACCAATTCTTCTGCCGAGATCTCTGTTTCGTTTATGATGCCAAAACTGCCATCCTCGTAGATGACCAGATCATCATAATCGCTATCCGACCGGACACTGTCCCGATAGATGATTCCATTTTTGATCACATAGCCCGTTTTATTGGCACCATAGTAGTCGCCGTTGACGGCTAGGATCGCGCCTTTATCTTCCGCCTGTGCAGAGGTCGTCTCTGTGACATTGGTACCAAAGGTATCTTTTGCCAGTGCCGTCTTTAAATAAGAAGCATCCGATAGGGTCACATCCGCAATGTAGACCTGGGTATCGTCGATTGTCTTTGTTTCTATCGTGATGGAAATGTTGTCATCCACATAAGAAGTATCGGTGTAAGTTCCGTCTGCAGTCGCATCCGAACTGCCTGTGCTACTTACCTGAGCCGTTTGCGCCGCACTCACGGTCGTGATCTCATGGGAAATGACAAAGGTATCCAGCAAAACATAAGCACTAAATCCCAGTAAGATGATCCAAAAACATATGCCATACAAAAGTCCGCTCTTTCTATTTTTCATATGCGCACACCTCTTTTTTGCGAAAGATCAAGTATTTTTGTACCAGCCAGGAGACCAGAAAAAGTGCTGCATCCACGCCGATCTTTAGCAGATAGAGATTGCAATGGAATGCTTCATATAAAAAGGTAATGCCGCTGGTACTGAGCAGATAGATGCAAAAGGCAAGGCAGAGATATTCCAGCCCGCTTGCTAAGACCTTATCTTTCTTTTCAAAAACAAAACGCCGGTTCATCTCAAAGTTGAATATGCCACTGATGACACGTGCCGTTGTATTGGCTACAAAGATCTTGAGTGTCGGCCACAAGGGCAGGAACGTCGTCAAAAGCAGATAAATGGAGTAGTCCAGCAAAAAGGATAAAAAAGACACGCCGCCAAAGCGGAAGAGATCCCGATAAATACGGCAGGCATCCTGCACCGGTCGAAAATGAGAGGACTTGTTGCCTTCCAGATAGATCGTCTCAATCGGCACTTCCTTTATCTTTTTGTCCTCTTTTGCCCAGCGCAGTAAAACATTCATTTCATATTCGTATCGCTCGCCGGGAATGGATAACATAAATGGTATCATTGCGGTTGAAAAAGCCCTTAGCCCTGTCTGGGTATCCATCACGAACTGACCACTTTCCAGACGAAAGACATAGCGTGTAATGAGATTTCCCAAGCGGCTCTTTAGTGGCACCTTACCGGTAAAAGACCTTTTTCCAAGGATCAGGACATGCGGATTTCGCTGGCATTTTTCTGCCACTGCACAGATATCCTTTATGGTGTGCTGACCA